>NZ_RAPS01000002.1 GCF_003610255.1 Streptomyces sp. TLI_171
TAGGCGGCGTTGGCCCTGCTCACGATGGCGCGAGGCGCTTGTCGGCGGCGTTCTTGTTCCGCCAGATGATGTAGCGGCGGATCATGCTGCCCTGGCCTTGTGGCTGGGATGGTCGGTGCTGTCGAGGCGAAGTAGCGCAGGGCGGTGAACTGGGCCTCGATCCGGTTGAGCCAGGAGCTGTTGGTCGGGGTGTAAGCGATCTCGACGTTGTTCGCCGCAGCCCAGGTCCCGACCCGCTGGCACTACTTGGTGGTCAGGTGGGCGAGTAGTTGTCGCCAGACGATCGCAATCCGGACGTCCAGCGGGCGCGGAAACAGGACCATCTGGCGGCGTCGCCATGTCACCACCGACCCGGTACCTCTGCGGATTCCGCAGCAACCCGCCCGCCCTCATCGTCATCGATCTCGCGGACCTGCACGCTTCGGCCACGTGATCATTCTGACCGTCCGGCGCCCACCAGCGCAGCAACCGGACGGTGCATCAGACGAGGCGAAACGTTGCCTGATGCGGCACTAGCCAGGCGTGTGGGCAGTCTCGGCCGGTGCTGCTGGCCTGCTGCTGTGGAAGCGCACCCGCTGGCGGCGCCTGCCGCACATCCCGGTTGACAGTGGTGAGGAGGGCAGGATGAGCAGCCATACTCCGCAGAGCCAGACCAGCGGCTTGGCACCCAGCGTGGTGATCAGCGCGCCGCCTGCAAGCGTGCCAATCGACAAGGCTCCCGTGGTGAGCGTGGAGACCGCGCTCGTCGCCCGGCCCCGCAGCTCATCGGGGTGATGGCCAACTGGTGGGTGGTCATGGCCACCGCGTAGACGGGAGCCACAGCGACTCAGCGGCCGCGACCGCTGCCAGCATCAGCGGGTTGGGCGCGAGAGCGTACAGCGGGAACATCAATGCCTCCAACCACAGCATCACCACGGCAATCCGGCCCAGCGGAAAGCGGCGTGTGGCCCTGTCCGAGACCAGCGCTCCCGCCATGGCACCGACCGCCGCACCGCTGAAGATGACACCGATCCACAGCGGCGAGGCACCCACCTGCCGGGCGAGTGTGATGATCAACAGGTACCCGGCGCCGTAGCGCACCTTGTCAGCGGCCGAGACCAGAGTCAGGAAACGGATGACCGGCTGGCGCCAGAGCCAGCCAAGCCCCTCTCGGATCTCGGTGGAGAGCCGGGATGTCGTCCGCACGTCCTTCCGGTCCACTTGGAATCGAGCACGCATCAGACGCAGCGACGCCGCGGACACTGCGAAGGAAACCGCGTTGACGGCGAACGGAACGGTCCGGCCAACGGCGTAGAGCGCACCGGCGAGTGAAGCCCCGAAGATGCCCACAGCGCTGGCGGCGGACTGCGAGTAAGCCGAGCGCAGCGGACAGCTGTCGCGGGCCAACCACATTGGGCAGCGCCGCTGTGTTCGCCACTTGGAACAGCGTGGTCAGAAGCCCGGCAAGCACCGCTGTCGCATATAGCTGGGGCATGGTGAGCCTGTCGAGCCACAACGCAACGGCGACGCCGGCGGTGAGCACGGCCCGGCCAAGCTCACACCAGATCATGGTGGCCTTACGGTCCCACCGGTCGACGAGGGCGCCGGCAACCAGCCCGAACGCCAAGAAGGAAAGAGTGCCGAGGCCGAGCACGAACCCGGCTTGGGTGGCCGACCCGGTGAGGGCCAGCACGATCAGCGCAGGGCCATGAAATGAGCCTGGTCACCGATAGCAGAGACCAACTGGCCGCTCAGCAGCAGCGAGAAGTCCCGGTTCCGGAACAGGCCGGGACCGCGAAGAGTATTCAATGGAGTTACGCTCCGTAACAGCTCAAGGACACAAGGGTGGCGTCGAAGCTGGTGTCCGAGCTAAGAGACACGGGGCGTAATTGCCATGCCCGGACCGTACCCAGGAGCTGGGACGGACTGCAATCGTTTTTCCGAAGATAGCCCCACGCCCCAGCGGCTTCACGCGCGTCCCTTGATGAGAACGGCCCCGCCTGGGGCGGGGCCGTTGATCAGCCTCGGGGCTGGGGTTCTCCTTCATTCGGTTCAGGCGGCGGTGCGTCACCAGTGAAGACGGGCATGCCGAGGTCAACCAGTTCAGGGCGTCCGTCGGTGGGGATGTTCTTGAGGCTCTTGAGCTTGGCCATCGCGGCGTCGAAGCTGACCTGAAGTCCCTCGACCTCGCCGAGCCAGCCGTTGGCGCGGGCCTCGCGGATGCGTTCGCGGAGGTTCTGGATGATCTCGACGAGACGGGGCTTCTGGCGGGGGCCCACCTGGAGTACTGGGCAGCGGATGCAAGCTTCTCTGAACTACGCTGCGTCGTACGCATTTGCTCAGAGCCGTGCCCCAGCCTCTCGACGACAGTGACCACCTGAGCATGGCGTTCCCGAGCCCGCTCGCGGACGACGTCCGGGTGGTCCTGGCAGCCATGAAGACATCGCGGCTGAAGCCGGCGGAACCGTTCTCGGTCAACGTGCAGGGGGCAGTTCCTCGCGATCCCCACGCGGTTGTACAACGACGAACCGCCGGCTGATGCGCTGGAATCTCTCTCCCCAAGACAGCTGACGATCCTGCACTGCTTGTACACCAGGCACCATGACGGGAGGGTCCGCCAACGTCACCTGGAATGCATCGTTGGCTCCGCGGAGCCATGGGTCATTCCGTACGTCGTGCAGTTGGTCGGTGAGTACGTTGTGGAGATCCTGGTGGTCATCCGGAAAGCACTCGGCGACCTTGATATGCCGGGCACCGCTCTCCGTGCTGCCTACGGCCAGTTCATCGTGGACAATCCCTCCTTCTTCGCGCGTACCCAAAGGCGAGTGGTTAGCTATTGGAACTGCTACTACCGCTTCAATTACACGAGTTTCCCGGGATATCCGGGATGTACCGTGCTGGAGCTCTTGCGGGTGGTGGCCTCCGATCGGGCCGGCCACCCCTGGCCTCGCCTCACGCCTCCAGCTGGCAGGGCCAATCTGAGCGGCTACTGCTAGATCTCACTGGGAACTGGCGCTCGGAGGTTCCTCAGCCTGGCCAACGATGTGGCCGAACGTAGGAATCCGAGGTGGATTGTCCTCTGGTGCGGGAGAGCTGGGTATCGAGTTGGGCGAGCTTCTCGTCGGCGCCGGCGAGGCTGACGCGTAGTCCTTCGACCTCGCCGAGCCAGCCTTCGAGTTCGGCTTCGGTGATGCGGGCGATGAGGTTGTCGCGGATCTCCTCGAGGCGGTCCCGTTGGGCCGGGTCCGGCCTGAGGAGTGCACATCTGACACAAGCGTGCTCATGAACACAAGGGGGTGGAAACGCCCAAGCCCTGGAAGCCGGGACGCGCGTGCTGCTGAGCCATGCAGCCCTGGGCGGCTCGCAGGCACCTGGCATTGCCACAGTCGACGGCGAACTCGATCTCGCCTGGCAGCCCGCCACCGCACGTTGAGGCGCTTCAGCTTGACGCCTTAACACCCTGAGATGTCCTACCTTCTGAGCGGGATGAGCGGGCCATTCGTCGGGTCCTCTCGCCCAGGGACACCGGGTGTGGCTTCTGAGATGTTGCCGACCGTGGCTCGACAGACTTGGCCGCCCGGTGTCCCGACGACCACGACCCGGCCGCTCATTGGGAGTTGCGAGCAGATCGCTGAGTAGGACAACGCCGGCGCGGTCGTCCGAGCACGGACCAACTTCGACGGCACCTGGGAGTGCGATGAGCGGGATATGGGCGGGGATCGACGCGGGCAAGGGGCACCACCACTGTGTGGTGCTGAAAGCGGAGGGCGGCAAACTGCTCTCGCGCCGCGTCGCCAACGACGAGCCCGAGCTTCTGCGGCTCGTCGCCGACGTCCTCGCCCTGGGCGAGGACGTGACGTGGGCCATCGATCTCACCGACGGCGGCGCCGCGCTGGTGATCGCGATCCTGATCAGCCACGGGCAGCGCGTCCTCTACATTCCCGGCCGGACCGTCAACCGGGCCAGCGCCGGCTACCGGGGCGAAGGCAAGACCGACGCCCGCGACGCCGTGGTCATCGCCGATCAGGCCCGCATGCGCCGCGACCTGATGCCGGTCAACGTCGCCGGCGAGGAGCTGACCGAGCTCCGGCTCGCCACCGCCCGCCGCACCGACCTGGTGCGCGACCGCACCCGGGCCGTGAACAGGCTCCGCGGCCTGCTGACCGACCGGCCTGGTGCATCCGGCGGTGAACCGGCTGTTCAGGTAGGGCTTGAACGGGTCGATCAGCCCCTGTTTGCTGGCGCCGAACTCCCTGGCTGAGGCGAGGAGTTCGTCCAACGGAGTGGTCTTGAAGCGGCGGACGGTCTTGCGGTCGAGCCGGAGGTGTCGGGCGATGGCGCTGATCGTCCACTTCTGGTCCAGCAGGCGGTGGACGTCCGCGTAGCGGTCGCGGGTACGTTCGACGATCGGGGTCCGGGGCAGTTGGAAAACCGGCAGGTCGATCGTCGGCGGCTCGGGCGGCACCTCCTGGTCGGCGTGTTTGCGTAGGCAGGCGCGGTGCTGGTGGCAGGTCTTCTCGACCGCGGCGGACAGGTTCTGCAGCAGGTGCCAGCGGTCGGCGACCTCGACCGCGGCCGGCGCGGCCTCCTTGATCGCCCGGCTGTAGGCGCTGGCGCGGTCGCGGCAGACGATTTCCGCGCCCGGGTGCTCGCGCAGCCAGGCCGCGAAGGTCTGTGAGGTGCGGTCGGGCAGGACGTCGACGACGCGGCCGGTCTCGACGTCGACCAGCAGGGTGCCGCAGGTACGGGCCCCGGCGGAAGGCGAACTCGTCGACGCCGAGCACCCGCGGCGCCCGCTCCGGCACGTCGGGTGCTTCCAGCAGACCGAGGAGTCGGGTGCGGCCGGCCGCGACGCTGAGCTTGCGGCACAGCCGCTCGCCCGCGCGGCCTCCGAGCTCGGTGGCGACGGCACGCAGCCACTCCTTCAGCCCGGTGCGGGAGCGCAGGTGACGCTCGCTCAGCCCCCGGACCTGCTCGACGAACGTCCGCCGCCCGCAGCGGACGCGGTCGCAGAAGTACCGGCGCACGCGCAGCCGTATCAGCAACTTCCGGTTCGCCAAATGGCGTTCGGCCGCCGTGCGCCAGTACGTGGAGTGGACCCGCCTGCCCCGGATCCCGCAGTCCGGGCACCGGACGGCCGCACCGCACGCGGCGACCTCGACCAGCACCAGGGCCAACTCGGCGGTCACCCGCTGCAGTTCAACATCGACTCCAGGGAACAGCACGTCTTCGATCGAATGGAGAGCCACGCGCAGGTCATCCCGCAGCGAAACGATCCTGCACTCACGCCTGCGACCTGGTCTTTCACGGAACTCGGGTTGAAGTCAGCAGTCCCCATCCGGAGTGCTCCAGGTGCCCCACTCACATTCCGAGCCGCGCCCGGCACCCGTCTCACTTCGGCTCCCGAGAAAAGCCCTCCCGGCAGATTAGACCTGCTCAGTGTCTCTGTGAGCGTCGGATCCGGCAGCGACCACGATGCCACAGGGCAGGGATCCGTGCAGGCAACGTCGCCGGCCGCTCAGGAGTCGATGTCTTCAGGCTTGAAGTTCCAGCTTTCGACCCATTTCGGCGGGTCTTCAAGTCGGCTGACGAAGTGTTCGAGGCGTGCACGTTCTCCGCGAATGCTGTTGATGACGAGTGCGGCCGCCCCGAAGCCCGCGGCAGCGTCCCTGTAGAGCTGCCAGAGCCCTTGGCGCGCCGCGTCTTCGCAGGCCGACACGGGAATCCCGTCGACCATGACCGGCTCTTCCCCGCCGAGGCAGAAGTAGAACGTCAGGTGGATCTTGTGCCGGGCCGCCGGGTGGAGGTCTTCGCCCAGCGCCGCCACCAGCACCGATAGGGCAGCCGGCGCCACCTCCGTCGGGAACGACTGGATTTCGACGTGGTTGGACAGCTCGATCCAGGACACCTGGGCCTCCGTGGTGGCGGACACCAGCTTCCGCAGCATGTCTGCGACATGGCCCGCAGGGCGGGCGCACCCGCACCGGTAGGAATTCCAGTCGATGCGGTCGATCTCGATCAGTGCCAGATTCACTTGCCGCTCCGCTTCAGGTGTTGTGGCGGCCATTCGCTCGCTGTCGCGGCCGGGTTCGTATCAGCCCCGCCCGAGCCAGCTTCGAACGCCGTCCTCGCAATCGGCCGGGAGCTCCCTTTCGTCGAGCAGCATCTGCACGTAGCGGCGGATCGGCTCCGCACGGTAGGGGTGCGATACCCCAACGGCCGAAGCCGTCCCGTCCTGCCAGGTCGTCCCGGAAATGATCACCTCGCCGTCGAAGGAGGCCGTCAGCAGGCCGCCGCTGCCGATCGGCCCGGAAATGGTGCCCGAGTTGCGGCCCGAGACGTTCCAACGCTCCGTGAGCCGCACCGGCGTCCAGACCGGGTACTCGTTGTCCGGGTCCAGGGTGACGGCGAGCAGGAAGGCGCCGTCCTCGGCGAACAGGCCCATCCGGGTCGCCAGGCGCAGCCACGCCTCGTCGAACCTCTCCAAACCGTCGGGCTGCGCGAGATCGACGACCTCGTCGAGCCGGCCGTCCGCGGGCGAGCAGGACGACACCCAGGCGCCCTGGGGCGGACACACCTCCACCGGAACGGGGACCGGCAGCACGACCAGCCCTGCCTCGGCCAGCACATCGGAAACTGCGGCGTCTCTCACAGACCTACTCCTAGAACGGACATGACGGATCGACCTGGAACAGTCTCCCGTAGTCGTGACCGATGAAGTGTTGGTGGGCCGTCTGCCAGCAGGCCCCGACGATTGGCGGGAGCTGACGCCAGGTGCAGCCCGAGGTCGCCACGAACACGATCGCAGCGAGCACTTCCCAATCCCCAGCTCGGGCCCGCACTGCGCAGCCGCTGGTGATCAACACGACTGCTTCACGGAATTGATGCTGTTGGTGATCTTCACCGGTCAGGGTGAGATTGCCGCGATCGGCGGTCGTTGAGCGTGCCTGCCTGCTGTTCTGGCCTGGAGGGTCCGGCTGTTCGGAGGGGTGGGCTGCGGTGGCGATGGGGTACTGGTCCGGGCGGGAGATCCCGGCGTTGACCGTGCGGATGGCTCGGGCGAGCAATCCGCGGGGCACGGCGGCGATGTGGGTGCGGGATCACCTGGAGGGTCTGTTCACGGACAGCGACTTCGAGGAGTGGTATCCCGCTGGCGGGCGTCGTGGTCTGTCGCCGGCTCGTCTGGCGCTGGTGTCGGTGCTGCAGTACGCGGAGAATCTCACCGACCGGCAGGCCGCCGAGGCCGTCCGGTGCCGATTGGACTGGAAATTACTGCCTGGGGCTGGAGTTGGACGATCCGGGCTTCGACTTCTCGGTGCTGAGCGAGTTCCGTGACCGGATGGCCGAGGACGATCGGGCAGACCGGCTTCTGGCGGTGATGGTCGAGCGCCTGGCGGAGGCTGGGCTGGTCAAGCGGCGCGGACGGCAGCGGACCGACTCCACGCACGTCCTGGCTGCGGTGCGGCGCCTGGACCGGATCGAGCTCGTCGGGGAAACCCTGCGCGCTGCCCTGGAGGAGCTGGCCGCCGCCGACGAGGAATGGGTGTCCGTCCTGGTCACGGACGAGTGGGCCCGGCGTTACGGCCGACCGGTGCGTTATGACCGGCTGCCCAGGGAGACCAAGGAGCGCGAACAGTACGCACTCACGGTCGGCGAGGACGGCATGCGGCTGTTCCGCGCTCTTCTCGCCGTTGACACCCCGGCCAGGCTTCGGCGGCTGCCGCAGGTGGAGGTGCTGCGGCAGGTCTGGGTCCAGCAGTACTGGCTCGACGAGCACGACGCTCTGCGATGGCGCGGGCCCAAGCAGACCCGCGACCGACAGAGCCGACGCCATACCGCCCGCCGTACGACCTCCGCGGGGGCGGCCGCCGAGGGCAGACCCGATCCGGCGACGGCACGTGTCCCCTGGTCGTCGGTAGAGATCGTCTCCCCTCACGACCCGCAGGCGCGCTTCAGCCACAAACCCGGCAAGGCCGAGTGGGTCGGCTACAAAGACCACCAGACCGAGACCTGCGACAACGGCCTGCCCAATGTGATCGTCCACGTCGCCACCACACCGGCGCCCGAGCAGGACATCGACGCCCTGGAGAAGATCCACACAGACCTCGCGACGCGAGGCCTCGCCCCGGCCGAACACCTTGTCGACGGCGGATACGTCACCCCGGCCACCATCCACCGAGCCAGGACCGAACACGGCATCGACCTGGTCGGCCCGGTCCGCCTCGCCCCGACCTCCCGCGCCCACCCCGGGTTCAACAAGGAAGACTTCAGCCCCAACTGGCAAGACAGAACTCTGACTTGCCCGAACGGCGCGACCAGCCCTCCATGGAAACCGACACTCTCCGACGGCCAGGAGCGCATGTCGGTGCTCTTCCCCCGCGCCACCTGCCGGGCCTGCGACGACCGCCTCAAATGCACCGGCAACGTCGACGGCAAGGGCCGGCACATCCTCCTTCTGCCCCAGCCCCTACAGGAGATCCAGAACCAGGTGCGACGCGACCAGCAGACCAGACCGTGGCGCGAGCGATACGCCCTCAGGGCCGGCTGCGAGGCCACCGTCTCCGAGACCGTGCGCGCCCACGGCCTCCGTCACTGCCGCTACCGAGGCAAAGTGAAAACCCACGTCCAGCATGTCCTCACCGCGGCCGGAACCAACATCATCCGCCTCCACCAGCACCAGCCAGGCGACAGCCGAACCAGCCTCGGAACCCGCTTCACGCGCCTCTGCCGCCAGACGATCGACCGGACTCAAACCGACACTCGCTGAAGATCACCAACAGCATCCGGAATTCCGGTCAGAGCCAATTTCGCGGATCCTCATCACACGCGGCCGGAGCCCGCACCGACCCGCCGCCGGCCCTCGCGCCAAAGGGGGGCTGGACCAGGAGAGTGCGGTCGCGCGGTCGGGCAACCGCGCACGACCTGCGCCGGCTGTTCCGGGACACCGCGTGGCGCCGGCTGGCCGCTCCGGTCTCGGCGGGCGCGGACGGGGCGAGGTTTCCTGACCGGTCAAGTATCGGCGCGCTGGCCGCCGTCGCCGAACGGGGCCGGTTTCCTGACCGGCCACTTTTCAGGTCGGCCTCGGCGGACGCGGCGATGACGCGGGCCTGCCCCCGCAGGCGCTCGGCCAGGTCGTCGATCGCGGCGAGGTACACGGCCAGCGATCCGGTGGGCTCGCTGGCGACATGCTCGAGGAACAGACGGGCGCGGACGTCGACGAGCTACGCGGCGCGCATCAGCAGGCGCTGCTCCTCGGGCAGGGCGAGCAGCCACGGGTCGGGCAGTCCGGCCTGCTGTGCCTGGGCGGGCCCGGCCAGACCAGGTGTCGGCAGGGCCAGGGGCGGCCGACGGCGCCGGGGTAGTCGACGAGGGACGATCGGCGCCCGGCCGGTTCGCGGACCTCACTCCGGAGCAGCTCGTCGCGGCGGTCCGCTACTGGTACTGACGTCCCGTCAGGACCGCAGCCGGTCCAGCTGGTCGAGCGCCTCGCGCACCCGCGGGCCGAGGTCGACCTCGCCAGTCTCGTGGTGGGCGACCGGGAACGAGACGGCGGGCGGCTTCTCGTCCCAGCGCGTCAGGTGGCGGGCCGCTCGGCGGACGTACACCATCGCGCCGACCGGATTGTTGACGAAGGTGACCTCCGAACTGGGGACGCCGGTGCCGTCCTCCAGGTGGAAGGTCTCGATCCAGGAGTGGCGCAGGTCGACCTCTGGAATGCTGCTGTCGAGCAGCTGCGCGTCCGCCACCCGGTGGCCCTCGACCCGGAGGGCACTCAACACCGCCTCGTGCAGCGGCGGCGCGGCCACGTGCACGAAGTCGATGTCCTGCACGGACCGCTGCGGGCCGGACGACAGGGTGGTGGTCAGCGAGAGGTCGACGCCGACCGTCCGCCCGTCGACTTCGGTGATCGGACAGTCCCACGGCAGCCGGCCGTGGAAGCCGATCCGTTCCTCCGTCCCGGGCGCCACGTCGAGGTACGAGCGGGAGGGCGAGAGGTACGCCCACTCGCGGTCCTCGACGCTGCCGTTCCACCCCAGGACCTTCCCCACCACGTGCAGGTACAGGCCCTCGACCTTCAGACCCGCGCTGCCGCCGCGCAGCAGCACCTCGCCCTCGATCCGCTGCCCGGGCTGCGGGGCGAACGTGGCGATCCGGGTGTCGATCTCCGGCGGATCGCCGCCGTCGTCGCCGAGTCCGAGCAGTCTCCGCAGTCCCATCCGCCGCGCCTCCCCCTTGGAAAATGACCTCGGCTCACCTTAGCGTTCGTCAAGATCGGCAGGTGAGGGTCGGGTGGGAGGGGACGGGCAGGTGGGACTGCTGGCGAGGTTCGGGCTCGGACGCGCGGCGGAGGGCCCGGAGGTCGAGATCCGGACGGCTGACCTCGCCGTCCCCGGCGAGCGGATCGGCGGGCAGCTGGTGATCCGGGCCGGGGCCCGCAGCGTCGAGGTCGACCAGATCGAGAACTACCTGGTTGCCGACGGGTTCGACAACGACGGCGGGCCGACCGACCTGGTCCTGGGCTCGCTGAGCACCCCGGGCGGCTACGATCTCGAGATCGGCGGCGGGCAGGAGCGCACGCTGCCGTTCAGCGGCCGGCTGCCCTGGGAGTGCCCGTTCACCGAACTCGACGGGCAGCCCCTGGGGTTCGCGGTGGCGGTCCGGATCACCCTGCGGCCGCCGGGGCGCTCCGAGGGGACGGTGCACCGCAGCACCCTCCGGATCGCCCCGACGCCGGCCGTCCGGGCCGCGGTCGCAATCTTCGCGGAACTCGGCTACCGGCCGCAGGACTCGCGGGTCGTCTACGCGTACATCCCGGGGTCCGACCAGCACCACGCCGGCTACCAGTCGCTGTTCCTCACCGACCCGGCCCGGGGCAGGCGGAAGCTCCCGCGGCTCGAACTCTCCTTCGTCACCAACCCGGTGGGCACCATGGTGTACCTGCGCCGGGCCGCGCCCGAGCTGTACGAGTGGGAGTCCAAGCCGCGGACGGTCACCTTCGCAATCGCCCACCACGAGGCTGCCCGCCCCGACCTGGCGGAGCGGGCGACCCGCGCACTGGAGGAGCTGCGCACCCTCTACCGGAACTGACGGCTACTTCGCGCCCAGCGCCGACCAGGCCGAGTCCAGGGCGGAGGACTTCAGCTGGTCGAGCGTCAGCAGCGGAGCCTCGTCGGCGCCGTTGGCGCCCCTCTGGCCGGGCGGTGAGCGACCGTCAGCAGGCGGTACAGGGCCGAATCGGGGGTACTGCGGGTGGGATCAGTCCTGCTGGGCGAGGAATCCGGGGCAGAGGAGTCGGCGGGCAGGGCGAGCTTCGACTTTCCGTGGCGGGATGCGCCTGCCGAGTACGGGCCGTGGGGGCGGGTCTACGACTTGTTCCGTCGGTGGCAGCGGACTGGAACCTGGCACCCGATCCTGACCCGGCGGCCTTGGCGCGCTGGCCGAGGGCCGCTTCCGGCGGAGCGTGGACTACGCCGGGGATGTGCGGACTGCTGGGAAGCTGGGCGACCAGGGAGGCGACGGCCTGGCTCTGCATTCCCGCAAGCTCTACGCCTGCTACGCGCCGCAGTCTGTGAAGATCGACAAGGTCAAGGCGAAGTTCACCAGTTAGTGGCAGGCCGACCATCAAGTCGACCTTTGCGACTGTCCGTCTGCGTACGAAGGTCACCAAGGGCGCTGGCAGTGCGGCCGCCGCGCTGGCGATGGTGTTCAAGCTGGTCGAATCCGCCCAGGCCCGGTGGCGGGCCGTGAACGCTCCCCACCTCGTCGCCCTCGTCCGGTGCCGGAGCCCGGTTCGAGCGAAGGCAGCTCATCGAGCGCACCGAGGGCCTCGCAGCCTGATCTTCGGACCGCGGGGGCCGGGTGACGCGGGCTACTGCTTGAGCCTGGTGCGCAGGGCCTCGATGAACCAGGTAAACACCGGCGTCAGGGTCGGCTGGATGGGCCATCCGTTGATGACGGTAAGGAGGTGCCAATAGCGTTCCGCGCGGGGATCGTTGGCGATCTCCAGGCGTGTCAACAGCCAGCGGCGCAGTTCGGTGTCGTCGGCGCGGTCGAAGACCTGGGCGTAGCGGGCGGTGAGGGCGTCGATGACGGGGGTTGCCCCAGCGGAGTCGGGGTCGATGTCGGCGGTGAGGGCGCGGCCGACCTGGTCGCGGACTGTTTGCGTGAGGTCGTGGTGCAGACCAGTGGTGTCGCCCTGGGCACGTTCGGCTGCCTGGTGCTCGGCCATGCGGCGTACTGCGGCGCGGAATTCCGGATCCTGGGTGAGTTCGGCGAGTTCCGCCCAGGCGTCGACCTGATCAGGTTCGGGGTCTTCCGGCAGCTCGGGCATGGCCGAGCGCATCATCTCCACGAAGTCGGGGTTGGCGTCCAGGCCCCCGAAGGTGTCGTCGATGAAGTCGTTGATGAGACGCCGGCGTTCGTCGTCGGAGAGTCTTGCGAGCTTGTGCATGAGGTCCATTTCCTCCGGGCTGGAGCCCCGCTTGGCCACCGCTCGTAGCACCGCGCGCCGCAGGCGCAGGGTGCGGATCTGCACGTCCAGAGCGTCGGCATGCGCGGCCGCGACCTCGGGTACCGAGATCTCCTGGTCCAGCACCTGCCGGATGACGGCAAGATCGAGTCCCAGATCACGCAATGTCCGCACCAGATCCAGACGCGCGAGCGCATCGATGTCGTAGAGCCGGTAGCCAGCCGGGCTGCGGTCAGTCGACGGCACGATTCCGGTGTCGGAGTAGAACCGTATGGCCTTCACCGTCAGCCCGGTCCGCCGGGCCAACGCCCCGATCGTGTAAAGCGTGTCGCCGTCCATGCCCCCACCCTGGTGTCTCCCCTTACGGGAGACTCAAGTCCATCCTTCAGGAGCCCCAGTCAGCCTGGGTGTGGGCTTCTCCACCCAATCCACAGGTCTTGACAATTACTCGGAACGGGATCCCGGACATCGTGCCGATCCGGGTGTACGAGAACGGCTGGCCGACGGGCCCGGGCCGTAGCGAACAGCGGCAGGCCGCCGTGCTCGACACCGTCGCTCGGAAGGTGGCCGCCCTGGTCGGCGAGCTGAACATCGACGGCTACTCGCTCTTCGCCCTGCGGGATGCCGACATCAACGCCGAGGGGCTGTTCCCGCACTTTGGCCTCCTGCACGGCGACTACACGCCCAAGTGCGCCTTTCGAACCTACCGCGACCTCATCGACGAGCTGCACGTCGGTGACGGCCCGTCAGGCCGCCGTGACTGAGCATCAAGTGACTGTGTCGGAAGGGTGTTGGAGAACGGGAGGTTCGGCAGGTCGGGCTGGGTGAGCGTAGCCGGGTGATCTTGGGCGCTGCTATCGTGCGGGCGGCACCTGCCGGTACGGATGTTCGAACGGAGAGACATGCGCAAGTCGAAGCGGATAGCGGGGCTCGCCCTCAGCGTGCTGGGCATGACGACGGGAATGCTGTTCGCGGCTGCTCCCGCGCAGGCGGCGTCGACGCCCAGCGGAGCCTGCAACAGCGTCGGCAGCGGGTACTACCTGATCGACCAGCACTCGATCGGCACGATCGCCGACGTCTACCTGTTCTACAACGGCTCCAGCAACTGCGCCGTCACCTGGAAGCGCAGCCCGAACGGGACCACCCGGTACGACCTGAGGGTGAACATCGAACGGCAGAGCGACCTGAGGGACGCTCCGGACGCGGGCTACTACCTGTACTACGCCGGACCGGTGACCCTGAGCGCCAAGGGCACGTGCATCTCGTGGGGCGGCGAAGCGGAAGGCGTCCGCTGGTACTCCGGCTGGACCCACTGCGGCTGATCTCCGAAAACCCCGGCCCCGGCCCCGCACAGCGCGGCCGGGGCCCGACCCCCCCGGCCACCGGACGCCCCCATCGCACCGCACCCGTCGCATCGCACCCACCGGTCGGCCACTGCACGACCCGACCGCACGGAGCCAGACCCCACCGGCAGCACACCGACGCTCCACCACAAGATCAGCGACAGAGCCGAATTACGTGATCGTCCACAGCCCGCCGCCCGGCTCGCCCTGCCCCTGTCCGACCGTCGCCGCCGTCCCCGCCGGTGCCGCCCGCTTCGAATACCTCGTGCTGCAAGGCCTCGCCGCCCCCGAGGGCGGAACTCGATGGCTGACGTCATTCAGCGCGGCGCGTTCCCCGGGCACGACCACGGTATCGGGTCAGCCTTTCGGGCGGCTTACGGTCCGGATCGTAGGAAAAGGCCCCGATCGTCCCCGACCGGTCGGGGGGAAGCGCCGCGTTGCGGCGCACCGCGTGGGGGTAGGCGAATCGGTCCAGAATCGGAATGCGCAGCCAGACGCGGAGCCAGAACGGGTAGTCGTACGGCCGCAGTTCCACGCCCTGGCCCCGGTCGAGGTCGTTCCAGCCGGAGATCCGCATGGATGAGGCTCCTTCGCATATAGCTGGGCGCAGTCCCTCAACACTACGGGGCGCTGCGGAGCCCGGAACGTACCGGGATCCGCAGCTGCTGGCGTGTAATCAGGTCCCGCAGGTGTAGTGGCCGCTCGCACCGCGAAGCAAGGGGCCGGCGTGGTTGGTGTAGTCCTGGGAGGACTGGGCCCAGCGAATGGCGGTGAGGAAGTAGGCGTAGCTGCCACCGCTACCGCAGGAGTCGGACTGCGACTTCGACCTGCGCGTCTTCCGCATCCACGGCGAATACGTCCTGCGCACCGTGGACGACCCGGACAGCCACTGCACCGACCGTGAACTCCTGCACAACACTCCCGAACCCAACGCGTGTGCTGGTCGGTTCGTCTGCCGGGGCACGAGTTCGCGGCATGCCGCGCTGTGACGGCCTGCCGGTCTGGAACGGACGGGCCAGCGCGCGGGTGTGCCATGGAGCGGCCGGCAAGGCCGGCCCGAAGTAGTTGGGCTGGGAGGGACCGAGCAGAGGGACGGCAGGGCGCAGCGGAGGTAGCACGATGCTTCGCACGCATCGGTTCTGGGACATGTGGGCACGGAGTCGACGGGCCCGCAAAGAGCCCGGACCGAGCAGACGCTCGTGCTTGCGAACAGTCCTTGGCGGGCGGTGGACAACGAACTCCGCGCGAACGATCGGTTGGACAGCAACGCGTAGCGGCGCGATCGGCACCCGGGCTGGGCGGGACAGCAGTGCGTAGTTGCGGCGGCAAGGCCTCGGGGGTTGCCCGGGTGTCCCGCGCTCGCCGGCTCGACGGTCGTCCCGGCGCCCGCAAACTGCTCGACAGCGCCTGTCCGCAGGCTGAAACCCGCGCGACAACGTCCCGACAACGGATGGATAATCAGCTCGGCACACGGCGGCGTGGGCACTAGTTCGAGTGCTCCTGGGAAGGGCCGGTCCAGGCAATCGGAGGCGTGCGGTACGTGCGATTCGGTCTGTTGGGCGACCTGAGGGTTCAGGACGATTCAGGCGCTGCGCTCACGCTGCACTCCGCGCACGGTCGCGCCCTGCTCGCGGCGCTGCTCCTGACACCGAACCGGCCGGTCTCCCGCGAACGACTGACCGACGCACTGTGGGGCGCAAGTCCTCCACCCACGGCATCGGCCGCGCTCACCAATCAGATCGCTCGGTTGCGTCGCTTCCTCGGCCCGGGCGGCACTGATCGCCTTCGGACCGTCCCGTCCGGCTATCTGCTGCGGATCGGTCCGACCGAGCTGGACACCGAGGAGTTCACCCGGGCGGTCGCCGCCGCCGCCACCGCCCGGCAACGAGCCGACTGGCAGGGCGTCAGTAGTTCTGCCCATGCCGCACTGCACCTGTGGCGCGGCACGCCACTGGGCGACCTTCCCCTGGTGGCCGAGCAGGCACTCCCTGCTGTCCGGTCCTTCGAAGAAGCCCGGCTCCAGGTGGCCGAGTGGTTCTTCGAGGCCGAGCTGAACCTCGGCCGCCACGCGAGCACCCTCGCGGAACTCACTCGCTGGGCCGCCCTCCACCCCCTGCACGAGTCCCTCCACGTCCACCTCGTCACCGCGCTCTACCGCAACGGCCGCCAAGCCGAGGCACTCAACGCCTTCGACGGCATCCGCACCCGCCTCGCCGAAGAGCTCGGCGTCGACCCGGGACCGGCACTCCTCACCGTGCACCAACAGGTCCTGCGGGCAGACCCCGACCTCCTCCCGCCGCCGGCACCTGCCGCCGTCCCGACGAAGGCCGCCGCTCCCACCGTCGATCCCGAGCCTTTGGCGACGTCCGCGTCCGTCGGGACCGGCGCCGATGCGTCGGCACGGCCAGCGCCGGCGCAGCTCCCAGCTGACGTCTTCGATTTCACCGGCCGCGCCGACGTCCTGGCCGCGCTGACGGACAGGCTGGAAGCAGTCGCAGCCGACGGTGGCGCGTGCCTGCTGGCCGTGTCCGGTATGGGCGGCGTGGGCAAGACGGCGCTGGCCGTCCATGCCGCGCACCGGGTGCGGCACCTGTTCCCGGACGGGCAGCTCTACGTCGACCTCCACGGCTTCGGCAACGCCCAACCACGAAACCCGCACGACGTCCTGGCGTGCTTCCTCGGCGATCTCGACCCGGAACTGCTGGGCGCTCCGCTGCCCGAACACACCGACGACCGTGCCGGCCGCCTGCGAAGTGTCCTGTCCGACCGGCGGGTCCTTCTGGTCCTGGACAACGCCCGCGACGCCGAGCAGATACTCCCCCTCCTTCCCGGCCACAGCCGCTGCGCCGTCCTCGTCACCAGCCGGACCGCCCTGACTGCGCTGCCGGGCGCCCACCACGTCGCCCTGGAGCCGCTGGACGTCGACGAGCAGCGCGACCTGCTGGCCCGGGTGTGCGGTGCCGAGCGCGTCAACGCCGAACCCGACGACGCGCTGCGTCTCCTCGCGGCCTGCGGCGGACTGCCGCTGGCGCTGCGGATCACCAGCGCGCGACTCACCGCCCGGCCGACGTGGTCACTCGGCGTCCTGGCCGACCACCTGACCGGCAACGGCTCCCGGTTGCGCTCCCTGTCGGCGGGACACCTGTCCGTACGCGCCACCCTGGCCTCCAGCTACCTGGCGCTGCGGGACAGCCACGACCCCGTGGAGCGCGATGCGGCCCGCCTGTTCCGCCTGCTGGGCCTGTTGCCGGGCCTGGTGTTCGGCATTAAACAGGCCGCGGCTCTGGCCGATCGCCCGGAACACGTCGCGGCGGAACTGTTGGAAACCCTCGTCGACTACCAGCTCCTGCAGAGCCCCGAACCCCTCAGGTACCGCTTCCACGACCTGCTCGGCGAACTCGCCGCCGAGGCCGCCGTCACGGAGGACAGTCACGAGGACAGCGACGCCGCGCCGGTGCGGCTCATGGTGTGGTACTGCGCTGCGCTGCAGCACGCCGCAGACACTCTCTTTCCGGGTGTGCGGCGGATCGCCGTGCTGGCGGATCAGCCCGCTGTGGCACCGCCCGACTTCACCGGCGGGCCGCAGGTGACGGCCTGGTGCACCCAGGAGCTGAGCAGCATCACCACGGTGGTCCGTCACGCGGCGGCCTCCTCCCGCCCAGACCTGGCCTGGCGGATCGCCTACGGGCTCTCGGGCTACATGACCGCCGGCTGGTGGACCGGCGCCGCCGACGAATGCCGCGAACTGGCGCTGCACAGCGCCGAAGGGAGCGGTGACCTCCTCGGCCAGGCCCTGATGCTCGAACGGATCGGCGTGGTCCACGGCATGTCCGACCGATTCCCGGAAGCGATAGAGGCGCTCGCGGCTGCTCTCGACCGGGCTGAGCGGGCAGGACGCGGCGACATCGCGGTGAACGTCCTCAAGAATCTCGCCCTTTCGCACAGCATGATGGACGAGCCCGAGGCCGGCCTGGCCTACGCCCGGCGCGCGCTCGAACGCGGCGTCCCGGAGGACGACGACCTCCTGGTGAGCACCATGGCCTCCCTCCACCTGAAGCTGGGGGACTTCACGTCGGCCGAGGCGGGCTTCAGGAAATCGGTCGACGCCTGGCGGCGGCACGGCAACCCGTACAACACCGCCGTGGCCCTGTCCAACCTCGGCGACAGCCTACGAGGACTGGACCGACGCGACGAAGCACTGGCCGCCCTCGACGAAGCCCGCCGCATCAACGAGAAAATCGACAGCCCCGACGGCGTCACCGACTGCCTCCTGATCACGGGCCGCGTCCACCTTCACTTCGGAGGCTGGGACGAAGCCGACTCGTGCTTCCGAGCCGCCATCGGCCTCGCGCGCGAACACCGACTCCCCGCCTACGTCCAGGAGGGCGCGGAAGGCCTCGCCGAAGTCCGACGGCTCCGACCCACGCCAGCCTGACAATCGCGCGAGTCCACCCCGACGACACGGATGACGGACAAGAGCACGACCTTGTCATCTCTCCAGCAGCGCCGGCCCCTTGAGTACCAGCGACGCCATCCAACCCGAGGCGAAAATCACCCAAAAACCTAACAGAAGCGGTGTAAAAACCCTCTGATCAGCAGGCGACGCCGACGTGCGCCGACACCTCCAGCCGGCCCTGCCGCGTCCAGCAGACGTCGAGTTCGAGCTCCGTCCAGTCACTGTCCCCGGGCCTGTTGTCCACGGTGACGGAGGTCGAGAGGACGAGCGGGACCAGTGCCGTGTCGGGCCCGGGAAAGGCGGCGTACTCCGGCTGCCAGTACCACGTCGGCGCATCTCCGACAGGTCTGGCCGAGTCGAGCGCAGCCCCGGCAACCCGCAGCCGCGCCACCAGGGCAGCCGGGCTGCCCGGCAGGAGCAGGCCCAGCGGAACGGCCTCGAACACTCCTCGTTCCATCACCACACCCACCCGCTGATCATTGCCGTGATCGGGAGCCCTGACAAGGCGTCACCAGACCCGTGACGCAGGAACCGTGCCAGCAGGATGTCGGTGGCCGGCCATCAACCTGCGGGGCCACTCGACTTGAGCAGCCGGTACCAATCACTGTCCGCCGCCTCCGGCGGGGACCGGACTCTGGCCAAGTCCTGCGACAACCTGGCGAACAGGGTCCCAGCCAAGCGCAGCCCCACCCGGCACCGCCAGCTCGCGAGCTCCGCAGGACCGCGCGCCCCCGACTGCCGACCCCTCAGCCGTAATCGACGACGAACCCCGCAGTGGCGGCGCTGTACCTGGTGAGGTGATGGCGCAGCGCGGCGGCGGCCTGCGGCGCTCGGCGTTCCAGCTCAGCCCAGCGGATGAAGTGCAGCTCGCATGGCATGTCTACCAGGCCGGTGATCGCGTCCCGGAACGCGGACCAGTTCATGCCGTAGAACGAAGGGAACTGCAGCTTCCGCTCTCAGGATTTCGTGCAGGTCTTCTTCGCTGCCGACCGGGCCGACGTCGATCGTCACCTGTTGCTCCACCACCGGATCCGGATCCTCGGGCCGTCCCCAGAACGACGGAAGCCACCAGCACAGGACTGACGCGTCGGCGGGCCAGGGCCGAGGCACCGCGGTCCAGTCCTCGAAGGAGTCCGTGGCCAAGTCGATCGGGCGCCAGGCGGGATCCAGCGGCTCGTCGTCGGCCGGCGGTCGGACGAACCGCCGTTCGCGCTGGTCGCACGCGCCGTAGGCCCGGAAATTCTGCTGCGCCTCGACGAGCGAGAACCGGTTGGCGCCCGCCGGCCAGAACGGCCAGCGAAACTGCACGCGGTCGTCCTCCCAGTGGCAGACCGGGCAGATGACGTACGAGCCGGGCCAGCCGTCCTCGACATCGAAAACGAGATGGCCGCAGCACGGGCAGGGACGACGGTTATGCACCGGGCCAGCCTGGCCGGCCATCCCCACCTGCGGCAACCCGGTTTCCGCTCTCGTACGCCGGGCCGGCCCCTGCTGCTCCTGCTGTCGGCGACAGCGGATAGCCTCCGGCGGGCACGGGCGAGCGACGGGAGTGGGCGTGGACATCGAGGGAATGCTGGAGCGGCTCGGTGCGGTGATCGGGCCGCCGCCCGAGGGCGGCGTGGTTCCGGTCCCGTGGGAGCTTGCGCCCGAGGCGATCGGCTTCCAGCTGCCCGCGGACTACCGGGCGTTCGCGGACCGGTACGGGAGGGTCAGCATCAGGGGGGAGCTGCACGTTTACACGCCGTCGTCGGTGCCGGGCCCTGCGTTGGGTCAGCCGCCCGGGTTCGAGGGGTTCCGGTTCTACACGACGGAGCCCTACGGGTACTGCGGCATGTTGGCCCAGGCCTACGAGGAGGGGGACTACGAGGAGTGCCCGTACCCGCTGTTCCCGGCCGAGGGCGGCCTGCTGAAGTGGGGTAACAACTGGTGCTCCGACCAGTTCTTCTGGCTGATGCGGGGCCCCGACCCGGACCGCTGGCCGGTCGCCGCCAAGTTCGACTCGATGCAGCAGTGGGACCTCTTCGAGGGCGGATTCCTGGAGTTCGTGCTGGCGGCGGTGACGGAGGAGTACCCGTATCACCGGGATGTCGTCCCCCGCGGGGCGAGGTTCGCTGGTGAGGTCCGCGCCTACCGGTTTCGGGGCGACTGGTCGAAGTACCCTCAGGATTGAGCCAGGCACGGTCAACTGCCGGCTTCGACTGGGTGACCTGACCAACCGTCGGGTCGACGGCCGACGCGAGCGCCCCGGCCCAAAGCGTCGGTGCGGGCAGGCCACGCCCCTGAGCGGACGTTGGGTCTCCACTGGCAGTCAGAAGTCCTGGGCCGGTGGAGCGGTCGCCCGGCCGGTGGGGCTCAGGTCTGCTGAACGCGAGCGCCGATCGGGCGCCGTGGCCCTCGGCGGCACCGAGGAGCGCGCCCAGGCAGCCTACGACGACCTCGACCGGAACAACGACTACTGGCTCTCCGCGAAAGAGATCCACACCGCCTTCCGCGAGTTCCTGACCAGCGACGACCCCAGGAGCATCGCCGGCGGGTTCATCCTCGGCGTGCTGCGCGAGGCGTAGCGCGGGCCCACGACAGGACGCCCCGGGGGCCTGGCCTTCCCCGGCCCCCGGGTTGGGCGGTTTGGGGCCATAGGAGGAACTGACATTAGGGTCACGGGTTCGGCGGGCACAGCGCGTCGAGCCGGTCCTGTTCAGGCGGCGGATCCGGCGAACACCCCCACCCTGGCCAGGTTCCGGCGCAAGAATCGAAGGGTGAGCCTCACCTCCGAACTCGCCCGCCCCTCCTCGCCGATCAGCCGGTTCTTCGACCGCGAGCTGCCCGGCGCCGCGCCGGCACCCTCGCCGCGCAGTACGCGACGTGGGCGCAGCGGCAGAAGACCCGGGTACGGCCGCGGGCCGGCGGACCGATCGCCTGGCCCCTGCTCGGGCACACCATTGACCATCGGATTCGTGTCAGCCTCGATGCCGCCTACGGGCCGCCGCTCCGTTATGGGGTCGACCTGTTCCGGGGTTCGCGTCTGTTGTCGTGGCCGCGGAATGTCCTGGAGGCCGTGCATCGGTCCGGGCTCGACCTGCTCGCCGAACTCGACCGCTGCGCCCGGCCGGTGCCGCCCATGGTCCTGTCCGGACAGGAGGGCGAACACCTGATCCGCCTGTGCTATCTCGCGTCTGCCTACGAGTCGGTCTACCGCGGCGGCCCCGTCGATCCGGGCAGCCCGCTGAGCCGGGCCGACGCGGACACCACCCTGCCGCTCCTGCTCGACCAGGTCCCCGACTACGCCCTCGCCGACATCGGCGGCCAGCTCGAACTTGCCGCCCACCGCGAGGCACTGGGCTGGACCACCGAGAGCGGCCGCAGCCCGGTGTGCGGGCCGGAGTTCGCCGGCAGCGCCGACGTCGGCGGTGCCGACGCGGACCTCATCTGCGACGGCGAACTCATCGACTGCAAGGCCACCGTCCAGCCCGCTCGCCTCGGTGCGCGCGAGATCCGCCAGCTCGCCGGATACCTGCTGCTCGACTACACCGACCAGTACCAGATCCGTGCTCTGAGCCTCTACCTTTCCCGCCAGGGCGCAACCATCACCTGGAACACCAGCGAGTTCCTTGCCCGCCTCGGGGCACGCCGCCCCCTGCCCCAACTGCGGGAACTCCTCATCGACCACCTCGAGCGACAGGCCGCCTGACCGGCCCGGCCCCGCGAGGCCCATCGGAGATCCGTTCACGCGTCACTGATACCGGTGTTCGAACGGCCACCCAGCGTTGTCCCGCTGGCTTACGGTGGATCCAGTGCAGTCGCCACGACGACAAGGAGAGTGACCCATGGCCGAGCAGGCAGAGCCGGTACTCAGCACCATTGGCACCGCCTCATGGACGTACGAGGAGGGCATCGCCTACGAGGTCGCAGTGGAGGGAATCAGCCAGGTCGTCGGGGCCTACACCGGCCTGATCGCCGCCGCCCGCAACACGCACCCGGACTCCCCCGCCGTCGCCAACTGGAGGGAGCAGCAGCAGATCTGGGAGCGCCGCCGCCGCGACCTGCACCCCGGTGACACACAGAGAGTCGCTGACGTCCGCGCCGAGTGCAAGGCTCTCCTGGCCCGGCTCCGCGAGGACCTGCAGGGGTGAACGACGTCGATCGGACCCGGTACGTCGGACAGCGGCCCGGCTGACCGGCCGGCCAGAGCCACCGCGGCCACGGCGCCATGGGCCGGGCCATGCGGACCTCTCCGGAAGGCACCCGCAGCGCGTCAACGCCTGCGCGCCGCAGCAGTCCACGCCTCCCCCGCTGACGCCCCTACAGGCGCCGCATCACGCGACGACCTTGCCGAGGATGATCGCGCCGTCGCCCGGAATGGGCTCGTAGGCGGGGTTCTCGGGCATCAGCCAGATCTTGCCGTCGTCGCGCTTGAGGCGCTTGACGGTGGCTTCGCCGTCGATCATCCTGGCTACGATGTCGCCGCTCTCCGCGGTGGGCTGCCTTCTGATGGTCAGCCAGTCCCCTGGGCAGATCGCGGCGCCGATCATGCTCTCGCCCTGCACGGTGAGGGCGAACAGCTCGCCCTCGCCCACCAGTTAACGGGGCAGGGTGAGGACGTCTTCGACGGTCTGCTCGGCGAGGATCGGGCCGCCGGCGGAGATCCGGCCGACGAGCGGGACGTACGAGGTGGAGGGGGTCCACGAACTGCATCGTCGACTGGATCTGGTGCAACAGCGGCACCGGCGCGTTCACCGCCTCCGAGGCGGCGAAGTGCGTCACCTCGGCGGCCTGCTGGACGTGCTCGACCTGCGCCCGGTTCACCAGGTGCCGGGCCGTGCTATCGGTCATTGCCTTCAATGCCACCGTCGGTCGGCGCAGGAGGTCGGTGGCCACCGCCGCAGCGACGCTCTCGTCGGCGACCAGGTCGTGGACCTGCTCGATCTTCTCCTGCACCGTCACCGGGGTCTCGACGTGCCAGCCCAGCACCCGCTTAGCCGAATCCGGCGACCACCGGCTCTGGCCCGTGCGCCCGTCCAGCGGTGGGGCCAGGATCGTGTTGAAGCGCCGCTCCTCCTCGACCGAGCCCAGGATCTTGTGGACCGTGTGCGAGACACCCGCCTGCCGGTGCTCGGCCGGCCACCGCGAGGACGTCCACCGGTAGGTCTCCACCGTGCGGGTAGGTCATCCCGATGTCCGCGGCGAACCGCTCCAACGCGCTGGTCACCGTGGCCATCCCCTCCACCAGCGACGGGTTGTGCCCGCCGACCCGGCGCATCGGGGCGATCTCCAGCGCGATGTCCCCGATCCGGAACTGGAACCGCCTCATCTCCTCGACCAGCCCGCGGCCCTCCGCCACCAGCTCGTCGTACCGCTCCTGCGAAACCGCCCCGATCATCTCCGACATCCAGACCACCCGCCCCAACCCAGCCCGGGGTGCCTACACGTTCGCCGACGACCGACCCCAGCCTGTCGCCAGGATCAGCGCCAACTCGCCTGCTGGGTAAGGGCGTACGGGTTGCACAGGCCGCATCGGCGACCACGGCGGAGTCACTCCGGTTGCGCGCAGTCGCCCTCACGCCCAGTCCGACGCCTCCACGCCCGGGCTCGGCACCGCCCCGAGCAGAACTCCGCTCCCGCCGACCGCTCCCGCCCCACCGTCCACGAGGCCCCGCACTCCGGGCACACCGCTCGCCGACCCGCCCGGATCGCGGCCACCTTGACACCCGCACGCCGCACCGAATGCCAATACGCCGCCCGGCACCGCGCCGAACAGAACACCGCCCCCGCCCGTGCCGCCGTGCTTAGCCGATCACCGCACGCCGGGCACGCCCGCACCAGATCACCGGTCACCCGGCCAGCGTAGAACGGGGCACGCACCTTCCAAGTAGACGTGCCGGCATCCGCTGCCAGTCGACGTGCTCGCGTCTGTCACATGCCGCGGTGGGGGCCGTGCGTCGGCGTGGGGCGGTCGTCGGGTGACATGGGAAGCGGCTCCAGGAGCACCGGGCCGGGGTAGAAGGCGGAGCTGTTCGGGCCGACCATGTCCTCACCGATCAGGTAGCGGTAGAGCCACTCGGCGAAGCTCATCCGGTACTCGTACCAGGAGCCGTCGTGCTCGACCGCGCAGATCCGTACTCCTGTGCCGTCAGGCAGCGGGGCGAAGAAGATGTATTCACCGCGATCGGTGCTGGTGAGCGGAACCAGGCCGTCCTTGGTACCGAACGTCACCTTGCTCAAGCCAAGGACAGCGCGGGCGTTCTCCTCCGGCTCCAGCCAGTCCTCGCGCTCCCAGTCGAGCTCGGCCCAGGCGTCGGAGGTCTGGCGGATCTCCTTCCCGAGGTTCCAGCGCTCGGTGGCCGGGTGCTTGAGGTAGAGGTGTCCGTTGATCTGTACGGGGGCATAGGCGTCGATCACCGCCTTGTAGTCCTCGGGAAGCTTGGTGCCGAGCACGGCCTCCAAGTCGGCCCACGCTTCTGGGCTGGCGAACCGATCGCCGCCAGGGCCGAGCATGGCGAAGACCTCAGCGAGATAGTCCCGCACGGCTCTCCTCATCAGGTTCAGGGCGTTGGACGCCGCACCGGCGCCACCGCGAAGGCTGTGGCCTCGAGAGGGTAACCGGAGGGAGCGACATCACGGCCCGCACGAATGCGCAGTAGGCGCTCACCCACTGCCTGCCCCCTCACATGACATGAGCGCTTCAGGCACAGGCTCTCACTGGGTGTTTTGCCCTTATAGGCACTGGATTGCGGCGTTTTACGGTTCACTCGACGGTGTGTCTGCCGGGGCTGGTGAGACGGTGACCAGCAGGAGTGTCGCCTGCACACGGACCACCGCCTGAACTGCGAGCTTCCTCCTGTCTCATCCCAGGAAGCCGGGCCTGTGTGTACTTGTCCCGCCATCGCCGCGGCCTATGGGCAGAACGGCAGTCCCGCAGTATGCCGTCATCATGACGGATCGTCGACCGTATCCGAGCGACCTGTCCGACGCCCGCTGTTCCCTGGTCGAGCCCACCCTCACCGCCTGGCGCCAGGAACGTACCGCCCGCGCCCTCGCCTTCGGCCGGCCACCCGAGCACGACCTGCGCGACCTCCTCGACGCGATCCTCTACGTCGACCGCACCGGCATCCCCTGGCGTTACCTCCCACACGACTACCCGCCCTGGGAGACCGTCTACGCCTACTTCGCCAAGTGGCAGCGCGAGGGAGTGTTCGAGCAGCTCAACGGCCTCCTCCGGCGCTTGCTCCGCACCGCAGAAGGCCGCGATCCAGAGCCAACGGCCTGCATTCTCGACTCGCAGAGCGTGAAGACCTCGACCAACGTCCCCGCCGTGAGTCAGGGCGCCGATGTCGGCAAGAAGATCGTGGGCAGGAAGCGGAACATCGTCACCGACACGATCGGCCTGCTGCTGGTGGTGCTGGTCACCGCCGCGAGCGTCCAGGACAACGCCGCCGGCCGACAGCTCCTGACCACGGTGGCAGCCGAGCATCCCAGCGTCGGCAAGGCCTGGGTCGGCATGGGATACAAGAATGCCGTCGTCGAGCACGGCGCCACGCTCGGTATCGACGTCGAGATCGTCCGCCGAGACCCCGCCACCAGGGGGTTCGTCGTCCAGCCCCGCCGCTGGGTCGTCGAGCGGACCTTTGGCTGGCTCATGAACCACCGCCGCCTCGCCCGCGACTACGAAGCCCTCCCGGCCCGTTCCGAAGCCATGGTCCACGTCGCCATGATCAACCTCATGACCCGCCGACTCACCAGCGAAACCACCCCGACCTGGCGCGGAACCTGACCCCCGAAGTCAGGGACGAAACGCCCAGTAAGAGAAAATCCGCCGTTCCGAGCATCCGCATCACCAGCAGGCCGGAGGCGGCGAAGGCGAGCACCACGGCCGGACCGGCGGCGATGCCGGCAATCTCCCGAATGAGATGACTTCTTGTCCCGGCACAGGCCGCTACAGCATTACGAGTAGGCCGACTTTAGTGGATGCCGGTTTTTAAATCGGTCGGAGGTCAACGGAATTGGCGGCAGTTCAATTTCGGCGCGGCATCTGTCAGGCGACGTGGTTCCGCTACACGATCGGCCTCCCGCTCTCGCGCTGCCGGGCGGCCTCCCTCTTGTCCTCCGCCTTCGCCCGCATGGCCACGGCCTTGGGGGAGTCGCCGTACCACCACCACGTGTATCCCGCGCCCGCCAGGTACACAGCCACCATGCCGAAGAAGACCGGGTTCAGTCCCAGATGCCTGCCTCTGGCCAGGTCATAGACGGTCCAGAAGGTGATGACGATCGCGCCTGTGACCAAGGTGCGCAGAGTCTTCTTGGTGCGGAGATTCATTCTGCGAACTGTAGGGCCCTGCGGCGGTGTTGGCCAAGCATTACGGTGGACGGAAATACCGGGCCAATCTGCCAAAACCACGCTATTTGATCATCGGAACCTGCGGCCCGTTGGGTTTCCCTTCAACGCGCGCACACGAGATCCGCCGACAGTCCGTGTGGAGATCCCGGGACGAGACCTGGCGGTGCTGCCCACACCGCCGGTGCTGCGCCGGCCCCGACGCGGGCGCTACTCGAACTCGAGGAACTCGGCCTCGAGGGATGGCCGCGAGGGCAGGGCATGGCGTCCGCGCCGCTCACCGCGAAGACTACGGGCGACCTACAACAACTGCTACGACGGCGTGATGCACGTGCTCGCCGCCCTCGACCTGGCCACCGGGAAATGTACTACCGCATCCGTCCCCGCAAACGCTGTCGCAAGTGGGCTTGATCCGCTTTGACGGACACTCCTGATCAGGGGCTTCGGCCTCGGAAGGATGATGTCCATCATGGAGAGCATGGGGAAGAAGAAGCCGAGGCCCAGGCGCTCGTTCACGCCGGAGTTCAAGGCCGAGATCGTCGACGTGTGCTAGCGCGGCGACCGGTCCATCGGTCAGGTCGCGAAGGACTTCGACCTGACCGAGACCGCGGTGCGCGACTGGATCCGTCAGGCCGAGGTCAACGCTGGCGAACGGGACGGCCTGACCAGCGACGAGCGCGAGGAACTGGCCCGACTGCGGCGGGAGAACCGCCGCCTGCGCGAGGACGTGGACATCCTCAAGCGGGCCACGGCTTTCTTCGCGAAGGAGACCCGGTGACGGTCCACCCGTTCATCGAGGCGGAGAAGCAGGCAGGGCACAACGTCAAACGAGCGTGTGAACTGCTCCAGGTCTCCCGTGCCGCCTTCTACGCTCGCCGCAACGGCGAGCCCGGTCCCCGCGCCGTCCGCGACACCGAGCCGACCTCGAAGATCACCGAGATCCACGCGGACTCCAGGGGAAGCTACGGAGCCCCACGCGTCCACGCCCAGCTCCAGCAGAGCGGCGACCGGTGCGGACGACGCAGGGTCGCCAGGCTGATGCGCCAGGCAGGCCTTGAGGGTCGGCACCGCCGCCGGCGCCACCGCACCACGATCCCGGACCCGCGGGCGGCCACCCGGCCGGACCTGGTCCTGCGCGACTTCCAGCCCGACCCGACCGCCCTCGATGCGCGCTGGTGCGGCGACATCACGTACATCCCGACCGAGGAGGGCTGGCTCTACCTGGCCACGGTCATCGACATCGCCTCGCGTCGTGTCGTCGGCTGGGCCACCGCCGACCATCTGCGGACCGAACTGGTCGCCGATGCCCTGCGGGCAGCCTGCCGGACCCGCCGCCCATCGGGTCCGGTGATCTTCCATACGGATCGCGGTTGCCAGTACACCAGTCGTGAATTCGGTTCTCTGGCAAGTGACTTCGGCGTCCGCCTGTCGGTCGGACGGACTGGGCAGTGCTGGGACAACGCGCTCGCCGAGTCGTTCTTCGCCACCCTGAAACGGGAGCTGGTCGGCGACCGAACGTGGCCGAGCCGGGCGGCTGTCCGTTCCGCGATCTTCGAGTGGATCGAGGGCTGGTACAACATACGCAGGCTGCACAGCAGCCTCGGCTACCGCAGCCCCGCCGAGTACGAGACCGTCCTCGCGGCCTGA
The DNA here is from genome assembly GCF_003610255.1 of Streptomyces sp. TLI_171. Taxonomy (GTDB): domain Bacteria; phylum Actinomycetota; class Actinomycetes; order Streptomycetales; family Streptomycetaceae; genus Kitasatospora. The sequence continues at coordinate 28,224 of NZ_RAPS01000002.1, forward strand.
CCACCACACCAAAGGTGTCCGTCAAAGCGGAGCAAGCTCAGAGTACGTCTCAGCAGTTACGGGACTGGACGGCGAACGCGGTCGGTGGGATACCACGAGCGTCCAACCGAGACATTAGCTCCACCATCTGATCCGCTGTCACGGCAATCCAGAGGGAGGCTCCCGAGTCACTCGCGCTGAACACCAGCCGGTCCCCTCGCCAGCCTTCGGCCTGGATCGTGTGGGGAGCCAAGTCCAACAGCAGCCCGAACTGCGCGTCGTCGCGGACGTCAATGTCGATCCCCATGCCGGGATCGGCGCGCCGGGGGCGAGTGCCGTCGTTCACTGCTTCCCGGGCCAGGGACATCACGCGCTCGTATGAGTGCATTACTGCGGGTGGCCAGGCATGGTCACTGTAGGCGTCAAGGTAAGCCGCGTCGATGCATGCGCGCAGCACCTGAAGCGCCTCGCGATGCGCGAGCACGACGCCCTCAGTACTCAGACCGTCCACGAGTACGAGCTCGTGAGTTGGGTCGCCATCATGGTTGATCACATGAGGACCCTCCCATACGCGGCCTTCGCAGGTCCCCTGAGAAGGGCTCTCGCCACGACGTGATCTTTGTCAGACACGGCCTAGTGCTAGAGGAGGGCGTGGCGTCACATTGTCCCGCGTCAAGCAGTTGGCAGGTTTTCGGGTTCGGGAAAGTTGGGGATGAGCGGGTCCGCGGCGCCGGTGTGGACGTCGTGGGTCCGGTTCCAGGCCAGGGCCTCGTGCGGTCGGACGGTGTTGTAGTCGCGCCGGTAGTCCTCGGCGTGCCGGACGAGGTCGAGGGCGTCGGGGATCTCCTCGAGGAACAGCTTCTCGTACTTGAGCGAGCCGAAGCCGCGCTCGCGTGAGCCGTTCTGGCCGGGCGTGCGGACCCGGGTGCGGACGTGTCGCAGTTCGGGGCGGGTGGCGATGAACGCCTCGATGCGGAACGAGCGGAACGGTCCGCCGTTGTCGGTGACGATGGTGACCAGCGGCTTCACGGTCCCGTCCGCGTCGCGCGGGGCGAGCTCGGCCAGTGGCTTTCCGGCCAGCGACTCCGCTTCCCTGATGGCAAGTTCGATCGCGGCGATGGCGTCGTGCTGGTTCGCGGTGGGCGACACGTGCCAGCCCAGCTCGTACTTCGACCAGTAGTCCCGGCAGCCCGCGAGCCGCCAGGTGCCACCCGAGGCGGTCTCGAACTCGGAGAAGTCGAGCTGCCAGACCTGGTTCGGGCCGGTCGGCCCGGTCGCGAAGGCGGCCTTGCGGCGGGCGGCGAGCTGGCGCCGTTCCCGCTGGTAGTTCGCCTCCAGCAGCAGGCCCTCGTCCCGCAGCAGCCGCAGCACGGTCGCCTGTGAGACGCGGTGGCCGTCGTGGCGGCACATTGCCCACACCTTGCGGTGGCCCCAGGCGGGGTGGGCCAGCGCGTGCCGACGGGCGGTCTCCCGGACGCTCTCGCGGGCCGGGCGCGGCCACGGTCCTCTGGCCTGCACGCCCTGGCGGGCGCGGGCCTGCTGGCGGCGCCAAGTCCGCTCGGGCACGCCGATGAGCCGGCAGAACCTCGCGGTCGGCATGCCCGACTCGGTGCGGATCACCTCGAGGTCCTCGAAGGGCCCAGTCGGCCCTCCGCGGACTTCTTCCACACCCGCAGCTCGACCGCGGCCTCACCCAGTGCCTGGGTCAAGCCGGGGGGCGACCATTGCCATCGACGAACTACTGGGCGACGAACCACAGCCGGAACCCGACCCGGAACCCGACCCGAGGTCCGGACCGCGCCCGACCCCTCTCGACCAGCAGCGCAAAACCGACTGTCGCAACGCCGGTGGACAGGGCTGGGTCAACCTTGGCAGCACCGACCCGAACTACGGCAACCGTGCGACCGGCATCGAAGCTTGCCTCGACAGCGCCTACCTGGCTACGCACCCGGGCAGCGACCCCGACGTGAAGAAGGTCACCCCTCCTGGCTACCTGTGGGGCAAGTCGTATGCGGGCTGGCTCGGTTTGGACTCGCGCTACACCATCAATGCCTGCCATCTGCTCGCTAGCCAGCTCAGCGGCTCCGGAACCGACCTGCGCAACCTGTCGACGTGCTCCCGCGCGGCCAACACCTATACCAGTCCGCCCGGATCCATCGACGAGAACATGTACTACTGGGAGGACCAGGTCAAGGTAGCCATCGATAGCGGGCAGGTCGTCCACTATCGGGTGGTGCCCAAGTACCTTGGGGACCGTACCGCTCCGGTCTCCTACGAGATGACGGCTGAGGGTGTCTACTCGGACGGCCGACCCGGCATCAGGTTCGACGAGCCGGTGCCCAACATGCTCTACAGCCCGAGCCGAGGACGGAAGAATCTAGGAGCAGTGACCGACAGCCGCACCAACTTGCCCGTACCTATCGGCGCCACGCCCTGATCACAAGGAGTTCCGATGAGTCTGGACCGACTCAGGGCGATGATGCCCGCCCCCACGAACCGAGGGGAGCCGATCGACTGGGCTGCCGCCGAACGGGGCACAGGGCCACTTCCCTACCGACTACCGCGAGTTCGTCGACATTTACGGTATCGGCTCGATCGACGGCCACCTCGGTATCGGACATCCGCTGGTGATCAGCGGGCCGGGCGAGGCTCCGATCGACGTCGAGCAGCAGACCAGTGATGCCCGGTTCCACTTCGCACGGGTACGCACAGGCCTGCCCGACGAGGTGACCGACGCTTCGGCGCTGCGCGGCTGGGGCGACTCCGACGCTGCCGACACGCTCGCCTGGATCGCGGTCGATCCGGACCCGGACCGCTGGCCGGTCGTGGTGTGGAGCCGGTCCAAGGGCCGATGGCTGGTCCAGGAGAGCGGAATGGTCGACTTCCTGGTCGGCCTGCTCGCAGGCGAACTTGCCGAGTGTCCACTGAGCGACCGGTCACTCTGGGGCTGCCCCGAGCAGGAGTACATCCCTTGGTGGGAGGAGTGATCGCCAGCCATTGAGCCAGGCTCGCCACAGTGGACCACCTGGTCGGCGCCCGGGGCTGCCCGGCCTGCCCGAGCGGCCACCTGTGCACCCGCAACGTCGACGCCCAACCCGTCGGCTGAACCACCACCGCTCATCGCTGCGCCCGCCCCGGAACGTCCCGGGGCGGACGCAGGGGTGTGTCCAGTGACTGGTGTATCTGATGACGGCACCGACACACCCGAAGGTGCTCTCAACAGGTCCGCCGCCATCTCGACCGGCCGGACCTCTTCAACCGCCTCAACCGAGGCAGTCACGTCGCTCATCAGGTGCTCTTCCTTGATCAGGAGATACACCGGTCACCGTACAGACCCTCCACTGGCGGCGGGGGGGACCCACAGGTTCCACCCGCGCTGGGGGAGCCCCCGCGCAACGGGCCCCGCAAGATGACCCGTGGGTACCAACGCCTCCGGCCGCTGCCAAGAAAACCCAGATCTACTCGGAGGAACCCCCCGGTCCAGTTGCCCGAGGATCAGGCAGTCGCGGTCGGGTAGGGCGGCGAGCTTGGCGCTCGGTCAGCGATGCCCGGCACGGTAGCGTTCCCGGGCCGGGCCTGCACCCCTTCCTGGAAGGGGTCTTCGAGGCTGTCGCGATGGCTGTCGCGCCCCCTGTCGCGATGGGTGCTGTCGCGCCCTGTGACCTGTACGGATACCCGGATTCCCCCGTGCTGGGGGTCGGGCGCGACAGGCTCGCCGCGACAGGGCGTCAGCCCGAACCCCCGGTCATTCCCAGCGGATGCCGAGCCTGGTGAGGCGGGCTGCGCGTTCTGTGGGGATGGTGGCTTGTCGTGTGCGGGTGTTGGCGATGTAGAGGCCGAGGTTGATGCGGATTCACCGGCACTTCCGACCAGCGCCGCCACGCGACGGTGAACACCTCGGCCACCAGGTCGTCCGTACTGTCAGCACCTGCCCGCCTGCGGACGTAGCGCCACACTGCGGTGTAGTGCTCGTCGTACAGCGCGCTGAAATCCTCAGGCACACCCATCGGCTCCCCTCTCCTCGGTCTTCACCCTGGATATGTCCGGCACCCCGACAGTTCTTACAGCCCGGCCGAAAAAAACTTTTCGGGCCTATGCCCGATGACGGCTGCGGCTAGCCTGCCCCCCATGCCAACGACTCCTGGTTCAGCCCGCCGCACAGTCGTCGACCTCGCCAAGAAGGAGGCCTGGGAACGCAAGCACACTCAGACCGACACCGGGCACCTCCTGCTCGCCGTACTCGCCGTCGCCGACGAACAGGTCGCAGCAGAGCTCGCCGCACAAGGCATCACTGCCGAGCAGATCCGCGACATGGTCGAGGATCGCTGGGCGGCCGGACTGACCGACGGGAAGCCCTGGAGGTTCCTCGTCCCGTACGGCGAGATGCCGCCCTTCAGCTTCCAAGCCGGCGAGGCGATCGAGCAAGCCACCCTGGCATCCGGAGACGACCCCGTACGCCCGGTGGCCGTGCTCTCCGCCATCACCAGCGGCAGCACTCTCGCCGCAACCGTCCTCCGCACACTTCGCGCCCTGGATGCCAAACCCGGCAACATCACACGCTGAGGGCATGTCTGCGACAGCGAGGCTTCATAGGCGCGGGTCCTCACCTACGCAGCCACCTCGTCGTGCAGGCTGTGCCATCGCCCCCTACTACGGTCGACTGGCCGTTCACGGCCCCGGCGGTGGTTCCGACCCCCCGGTCCGGGAACCATCCGGACCTGGACAGCGAGCACCAGGACCAGGCCGGCCCGGTCGGCGAAGCGCAGGTCCGGGAGCTGACCGAGCAGCTGCGCACCGCGATCGAGGACTCCAGGCCGCCGTCCTGGTCCTCGCCCGCCGGGTCCGCGCCGCCCACCAGGCCCGCGCGTGGACCGTCCTCGGGCACCCGTCGTGGTCGGCGTACGCGCTCGCGGAGTTCGAAATCGGCCGCTCGACCGCGTACCGGCTGCTCGACCTGGCGACCGTCGCCGAGGCGACGGAGAGGGATCAGCTCCAGGGCGGCTGGCCGACTCCTTCCGCCCAAAGAGCCAGTGCGCGCCGGTCGACGGCGCGGATGCCGACTTGGGTGCAGAAGTTGGCGGCGGCCTTGGTGAAGGTGCTGGTGGTGACGACCAGGGCGAGGTCGCAGCGGTGGACGTCGCGGTAGGTGCCGTTGACCTTCTGGACGTCCTGGGAGCCGACCAGGGTCTTCGGTGCGTAGCGCTTGGCCTGGATGAGGATGCGCTGTCCGGTGGGGGTGGTGGCCAGGACGTCGGCGCCGCCGACGACGGTGACCTTGGTGCAGCCGTCGCGGCGGCACAGCGTTGCCAGGGCGTGCTCGAAGTCCTTCGGGCCCATCGTCAGGAACGCCCCGATGTGCCGTAACTGGGCGACTTGTGCCTCTTGTTCGCGCCGAGAGGTCACCGCCCGGCTGCGGACCACCACAATCCCGGCGGCCAGTGCGGCGGCCAGAAGCACTAGGGACCGTATTTGGTCGTGATCAAGAGGTGGCCTTGGTGAGGTCCTTGATCCAGATCATCGAGGCGCGGAGGTGGAGGCCGGCGAGGTAGCTCTCGGGTGTCTTGTCGAACCGGGTGGCAATGCCCCGCCAGGCCTTCATCCTGTTGATCAGACGCTCGACGGGTTCCGTTCCTTGTAAAGCTCGGCGTCGTGGCGGACGGGCCGGCCGCCCCTGCCGCCCTTCTTCTTGCGGTTGGCGGCCTGGTCCCGCTTCTCCGGTATGACGGCCTTGATGTGCCGTTCGCGCAGGTGGGCGCGGTTGCCGCGGGAGGAGTAGGCCTTGTCCCCGGCGACCGCGTCGGGCCGGGTGCGGGGACGGCCGACGGGCCCGCGGACCCGGACCTTCGCCAGCACGGGGATGAACTGCGGGCTGTCGGCGGCCTGCCCCTCGGTCAGGACGATCGCCAGCGGGCGGCACTTGCGTTCGCCGGCGATGTGGACCTTGCTGGTCTGCCCGCCTCTGGACCGTCCGAGCAGGGCCGCCTTCAGGCGGAGTCTGCGTCTGCGACGGACGCGTCGTCGCTCGTTCCGTCCCGGGTCGTCTGCGGTGTGCTGCCCGTCTTGTTCCTTCGGGCGGCCCCCTTTTGCCGGGCCTTCTCCGCCTCCTCGGCGGCCTTCTCCAGGTCGGCGAGGGTGTCGGGGTCGAGGTGCATCCCGGCGGCGTCGTGATGGGCCCGGACGGTGGTGGAATCCACGCTGACCAGTGACAAGTCCACCTCACCCCGCTTCGCGGCCGCCGCGATCGCGCCCTCCAGAATGGCCTCGAACACGCCGGCGTCCCGCCACTGCCGGAAGCGGTTGTGGACCGTCGACCAGGCACCGAACTCGCTCGGCATCTCCCTCCACTGGCCGCCCGTCCGGAACCGCCAGATCACGCCCTCGAACTGCCGACGCAGCCGCTCGGGGTACGGGCCGTACTCGCCAATCGGCAGGTACGGCCCGATGAACTCCCACTCGGCATCAGTCAGTTGCACTCGCGTCACACAACACGATCTATCGGATCAGGCGCGACCGCGAAGGCGAAACCCGCAGATTGATCACAACCCGATACGTGCCCTAGGACGGCTCTGACGCCGTGATCACTCCGGCCACCGCGAGATCGTCTCGTCTTGATCATCGCCGTGCGGACCGGGGTACTTCTGTGCGCGCCACATTTCGGTGGCCTGGGCGGTTGTGACATGAGAGCCTCACGACCGTGGCCACTGAAATCGAGGTAGGAGAGGTTCTGCACCAGCGCGGCTGGCGTACCGCGTTCACGGTCGCTGAAAGGGTGAGCGCGTGGGCCGCTCTGGTGAGCTCCATCGAGCGCGGCTACAGCGACGACATCTCCGAGTACACCAACGACCTCTACTGCAGAAACTGGCTGCACGAGGCGTGGCTCCTGCTGGACGAGTACGTCATCCAGATCTGGACCCCACAGATCAAGGCCCTGGACGACCGGTACAAGGCCGCGACCGTTGACGACGACGGCCAGGCACTCGACCAGTTCCACAAGCTGCCGGGCCCTGACCTGTGGTGGTGGCGGCGACACCCCCGCATCCTCGCCGGAGAACTTGGGCGCCTACTTCGCTCAGCCGGTGCCATCGGCATCGCCCCGGAAGCAGCATGACGCTCAGCCTGCCCTGGTTACGGGACAGCCCTTAGCTGACGTCGATGGCGAAGGTGGAGACGCTGCCATCCGCCTTCGTCAGGGTGACCGGCCCGAACGTGATGATCACGTAGGAGGAGTTGCCCCCTGGACCTCTGTAATACCCGGTCGCTCCGGTGACCCGGAACGCCAGGGCTGCGAGCGTCGAAGCAGTCTGTTCGTCGGCGTCGATCTTGGGCTGGGCCAACTCGGGATGTCCGTGGGTTTCCGCCCACTCGCAGAAGCTGCGGGAGTCGCGGCTCATATCGGGGAGGAGGCTCTGGTTGGCCCAGGCCCACATCCATGAGCCGGCCCGCGGAGCGAAGCTTCCCAGGATCTGCGCGGGCGCAGTCGCGGTCTTGTCGGGGAAGGTCCAGGTGATGATGCCGGTCGTCTGGTCCAGATCCCAGCGGTCCGCCGAGCCCAGGCCCCAGGACATGTGAGCCCGACCCACCTGCTCGATCATGTCTTCACCCTGCAGCAGGAGTGCGCTCAGGTCAGCTCGCTCCCCAGCCTGACCTGCACCATCCGCATTGATTGCCCTCTTGAACATTCGCACGCCGCGGAGTCTGCCAGATGCCCCGCCCGACCGTGCTCTCTGCCCGCGGCGGGCCGTTCGTTCTCTAGAGGAAGGCGGCCTAGAGAGGAAGGCGACCTAGAGCTCCCGCCAGCGCTCGGCGTGGTGGCCGGGCTGGCTTTCCCACGGGCCGGTCAGGGTGACCAGTCGGTTCCAGTGCTCGGCGATGTCGCGCTCGACGGCCTCGCCGTCGTCGTGCCGGTCCAGGGCGGCCAGCAGCGGATCAACGAGCGCAACGACGGCGAACTGCCCGGCGGCGGCTTCCTCGCCCAGCTGCACTGCGCGGCCCACTCCGGCCGAGAGGTCCGCTGGGAGGAGACCGTCGACGCGGCGACGACCCTCGGGTGGGTCGCGGACCTGGTGGCCGAGCACTCCTGACCCCGGGCCGACGCCGGCCCGCAAGCTCCGATCGCCCCGGCCACCGGGGCCGTCGCCGCGCCGGCGTCGAGTCCGCCGTCCTGCCGCGGTTCCCGGCCGCCGCGGCTCCGCGAGGTTTGTGGCCGCCGAACACGGCACCATGCTCTCCAGGGACGCCGGCCCAGCCATCGTGGAGCAGTTGCGGGGCGCCGCCGCACCCACCCACCCCGGAGCAGGAGATCCTCGGCGCCGTCGCCCAGCACTTCCAGTAGTGGAGCAGCGGCGGGACGACTGCGGTCGGCACCTGGAGGGCCGTTCGACCCATAGCTGGATGGCCGCAGCCCCAGTGCGGGAAAGAGAAGTCGGCGGGCCGCCGGGTGAGCAGCGAGGCCGAGGAGGCGGCGACCGCTTTGCTTCAGCCTGGAAAAGATCATGAAAACGGTCCGTGGGGTGCCCTGGGGAACTGCACTTACAAGCCGTCGCCGGACGTCGGGGACCTACAACCCGGCTATTGGCAGCGCGTCAGGCCCGGTCGTGGCCTCCTCGGCACCTTCTCCTGCGGCCGGTGCGGCCTCCGCCGATAGTCTTGCGGCGCGACGCAGCAGCCGGACTCGCCCCGAAGGAGAGACCCATGCCCGGACCAAAGCGGATCGGCACCGCGGCGGCGACGCTGTCGACCGGGGAGAAGGAGCACTTCTTCGTCTACGCGGACGGCGAGGAGGACGCCGACGGTCTGATCGCAGTCCGGAGCGCGGACGCCTGGCGACACCGGCCTAGCCTCCCGCCGATGCGGGTGAGGCCGGACTGCTTCTGCGAGATGACGCTCAACCTGCGCTGAGAGGGCGAGTTGACGGAGTATTAGGCGCCGCTGTTCGAGGCGGGGGAGCCGCTGGCGGATCGCCGCTGCCAGATCTACAGGCGATACCTGGAGTGGGCGGTGCCGCCGTTCGCCAACGTCGCGGACATCCTGCTGCGGCACAAAATCCCGGAGGACGCCGCCTACGCGCACGACGGCCGTCGGCGCTCTCCTGTACGAACTCCAGATAGGTTGCCCGGATGACTGACACGGACCCGCTGGTGCCCGTCCTTGCCGGACTCGTCGTCGACGTCGTCTGGTTCCTCGACAGCTGCGAGGACGACGAGGTCGGCCCCGACTCCGCGGTGAAGATGATGGAGAGCGTGAGCTGGGTGCTGGGGCAGCTGCCGCAGGACCAGCGCGACCGGTTCCTGACCGTGCTCGCCGACCTGGCCGAGGCCGAGCAGGACCCGGGCCGGCGGGAGTTCTTGGAGAACTTCCCCTTCGCCAGCGGCCTGGTCGAAGAGGAGTAGGAGAGCTCAGGCCGAGCCGAAGCCTGACCAGTCGGAGGTGCCCGGCTGCAGGCTGGGGGTCTCGCTGCGGCTGATGTTCACCAGATATGGTTCTGGCTCACTTTCCGGATGCTGTTGGTGATCTTCAGCGAGTGTCGGTTTGAGTCCGGTCGATCGTCTGGCGGCAGAGGCGCGTGAAGCGGGTTCCGAGGCTGGTTCGGCTGTCGCCTGGCTGGTGCTGGTGGAGGCGGATGATGTTGGTTCCGGCCGCGGTGAGGACATGCTGGACGTGGGTTTTCACTTTGCCTCGGTAGCGGCAGTGACGGAGGCCGTGGGCGCGCACGGTCTCGGAGACGGTGGCCTCGCAGCCGGCCCTGAGGGCGTATCGCTCGCGCCACGGTCTGGTCTGCTGGTCGCGTCGCACCTGGTTCTGGATCTCCTGTAGGGGCTGGGGCAGAAGGAGGATGTGCCGGCCCTTGCCGTCGACGTTGCCGGTGCATTTGAGGCGGTCGTCGCAGGCCCGGCAGGTGGCGCGGGGGAAGAGCACCGACATGCGCTCCTGGCCGTCGGAGAGTGTCGGTTTCCATGGAGGGCTGGTCGCGCCGTTCGGGCAAGTCAGAGTTCTGTCTTGCCAGTTGGGGCTGAAGTCTTCCTTGTTGAACCCGGGGTGGGCGCGGGAGGTCGGGGCGAGGCGGACCGGGCCGACCAGGTCGATGCCGTGTTCGGTCCTGGCTCGGTGGATGGTGGCCGGGGTGACGTATCCGCCGTCGACAAGGTGTTCGGCCGGGGCGAGGCCTCGCGTCGCGAGGTCTGTGTGGATCTTCTCCAGGGCGTCGATGTCCTGCTCGGGCGCCGGTGTGGTGGCGACGTGGACGATCACATTGGGCAGGCCGTCGTCGCAGGTCTCGGTCTGGTGGTCTTTGTAGCCGACCCACTCGGCCTTGCCGGGTTTGTGGCTGAAGCGCGCCTGCGGGTCGTGAGGGGAGACGATCTCTACCGACGACCAGGGGACACGTGCCGTCGCCGGATCGGGTCTGCCCTCGGCGGCCGCCCCCGCGGAGGTCGTACGGCGGGCGGTATGGCGTCGGCTCTGTCGGTCGCGGGTCTGCTTGGGCCCGCGCCATCGCAGAGCGTCGTGCTCGTCGAGCCAGTACTGCTGGACCCAGACCTGCCGCAGCACCTCCACCTGCGGCAGCCGCCGAAGCCTGGCCGGGGTGTCAACGGCGAGAAGAGCGCGGAACAGCCGCATGCCGTCCTCGCCGACCGTGAGTGCGTACTGTTCGCGCTCCTTGGTCTCCCTGGGCAGCCGGTCATAACGCACCGGTCGGCCGTAACGCCGGGCCCACTCGTCCGTGACCAGGACGGACACCCATTCCTCGTCGGCGGCGGCCAGCTCCTCCAGGGCAGCGCGCAGGGTTTCCCCGACGAGCTCGATCCGGTCCAGGCGCCGCACCGCAGCCAGGACGTGCGTGGAGTCGGTCCGCTGCCGTCCGCGCCGCTTGACCAGCCCAGCCTCCGCCAGGCGCTCGACCATCACCGCCAGAAGCCGGTCTGCCCGATCGTCCTCGGCCATCCGGTCACGGAACTCGCTCAGCACCGAGAAGTCGAAGCCCGGATCGTCCAACTCCAGCCCCAGGCAGTAATTTCCAGTCCAATCGGCACCGGACGGCCTCGGCGGCCTGCCGGTCGGTGAGATTCTCCGCGTACTGCAGCACCGACACCAGCGCCAGACGAGCCGGCGACAGACCACGACGCCCGCCAGCGGGATACCACTCCTCGAAGTCGCTGTCCGTGAACAGACCCTCCAGGTGATCCCGCACCCACATCGCCGCCGTGCCCCGCGGATTGCTCGCCCGAGCCATCCGCACGGTCAACGCCGGGATCTCCCGCCCGGACCAGTACCCCATCGCCACCGCAGCCCACCCCTCCGAACAGCCGGACCCTCCAGGCCAGAACAGCAGGCAGGCACGCTCAACGACCGCCGATCGCGGCAATCTCACCCTGACCGGTGAAGATCACCAACAGCATCCTTTCCGTGGAGGGGTGACTGACCGTAGTCTCATGTGCTCGTGACACTGGCCGGTATGGCCAGCAGGGAGGGGCCGCATGAGCCAGTACTACGACATAGGCGACGAGACCCTGTGGAACCCATCGAACGGGGCCTCCCGGCTGTTCCTGGGCCAGGTGAGCCTCTACCAGGCGGAACTGGGTCTGCCGTCCGGTATCGGACCGATGCAGGCTGACGAGTGCCAGATCGACCCCGTCGTGTTCGAGGAGTTCGTCGACGCCCTGCTCGCGTGGCATCGGAGAACAACCCACGCAGTCATGGCTGCCCTGTCCGAGGGCTTCGTCGCCACGGTGCTGGTCCTGGCGGAAAGGGCAGGCATCGAGGTGAACTGGCAGCCATCAGGCTCTGCCGAGGGCGGCTGCCTCAAGGATCTCCAGGTGCCGGCTGCCCCGGTTTCCTCTGAGGCGGCTTGGGTGGCTGCCCTTCAGTACAAGTCGCGCGAGCTGGGCCGATTCATGGCGGTCTGAGTCTGTCCGCCCTGCGACGTGCATGGACGCGATAGGCCGCTCCGAGCCCGACTGTGGGCCTTGGCCTGGCGCTCTGTTCGGTGGTCACCAGGTCACGGGCACGGCCGCGCCGATCAGGCGGACCGTGTCGCGCGGGTTCAGGGTTCCGGCGTCGCCGCCGATGGTCTGGCAGTAGACGATGAGCATCTGCGCGGCCGCGCAGCGGCGGACCTCGAGCGGCGCATCGTCCCAGACCTCCCGGGCCGCGGCCGCGCCGTGCTCCCGGAACTCCGCCCACACGGCGTAGGTCAGGCTCGACACCGCGTCGACGGTCTCCGCCAGCCGGTGCAGCCTGACCACCGCCTCCTGCTCCCCGAGGCCGGGCAACGGGCGCGCCGCCATCGGGCCCAGCAGCACCTGCAACCCGTTTCACAGAGCAGCGCCCCGGTCGAGGTCGTCGACCAAGGTGAGCACGGTGTCCGCGGACGGCGCGGTGACGATCGCCTCGACGGCGCGCTCGACCAGGTCCTCCACCTGCGCAGGTGGCAGCGGCCGGCGCCGCTCGCCGGGCTGGTCGCCGTCGTCGGCCGGGTCGTGCGTGTAGGTCATGGCGGGAGGGTACGGTCCACGTCCGACACCGAGCCGCGGCGCACCGGCACTCGTGCCGGAACCTGCGGCCGGCACCCCGCTGTATCCGCCAGGCCGGTCGTTACCGCAGGTCACCGGCGCGAGGGCGGGTATGAGCCGGATGTGACCCCGTTCTCGTTGCCGATCGAGGTGGCGCTTGCCGCGCCGATCGAGACCCTGCCCGATCACCTCGACGGCGAGTTCGTCCAGGCGAAGTGGGACGGTTCACCAGACACGAGAACGTGTCTCACCCGCGTTGCTTGATCCAGGCCTCGGCCTCCACCAAGCTGCTGCTCAGCCGTACGACGGCAGTGGCTTCGCGGAGGTCGGGTGCTGCTGTTCTTCACCAGCAGGCGGAAGGTCTGGAAGGTCGGCACGGTCGCCGGGCTCGGCCCCGGTCAGTTGTCGGAGCTCTTCGAGCGACGGCGGGTGTCGGACGGGATGCCGGTGCTGCTGAATCACACGATGCGTCCGGTCGAGCCGCTCTGTTCCTGGTTCCGTCGGCTGGCGATGGACCGCCTTGCCCCGAAGACGATGAAGGCGTACGCCCACACGGCGCTCATGCTGATCAACTTCCTGCACAAGCGGCAGCTGGACCTTCGATCCGCGACTGAGCAGGACATCCGGGACTTCGAGGCTTGCCGGCGCGAGGACGGCCACACAACGGTCGAAGACGCGACGTGAGACCGGGACTCGGCCGCGATCGGCCGCCTCTACGCGTACCTCGTGGAGATCGGCCACGTCGCCGCCAGGCCCTGGCGGCCCGTCCGAGGCAGCGTCTCGCTGGGCAGCGGCATCGCGCAGGACGTCCGCGTGCGCCACATGGAGCTGGAGCAGTACCTGTTCTGCCGGGACGTCGGCTTCGGCGGCCTGTCACCGACCGCCGAGGTGGACGGCGCGTTCCGTGGATGCTTTCCGCTCCGCAACCGGGCAGCGAGTGAGCTCGCTCTGCTGACCGGCATGCGAATCGAGGAGTGGTCGACGCTGCTGCAGCCAGAGCTCGGCCTGGAGGCGGGGAAGCGGCCGCGATCCTGGGACGTCGACCTCGCGGAGTGCGCGAAGGGGCGTCGGCCGCGCTCGGTCTACATCCCGGCTGGCGCCATGGAAATGCTCGACCCGTACCTGCTGATCGAGCGGCCGGAGATCGTGGCGGCCGCGCAGCGCACGTTGCGGCGACGGCACAGGGAGCTGTTCGTCGTGGACCGGTTGGAGGCCGACGGCACGAGGGTGCGCGGGGTGCTGGATGGGGTCACGATCACGCGGCCGATCAAGACGCTCAAGCCCGAGCTGCGACGGATCGCCGTCCTGGAGACCGGGGACGGCCTGGACCCGATGGCCCTACTGGTCGGCCGGGGCGGGTTGATGCTCACGCTGTCCGGGTGGGACCGGGTGCGGTGGCGCGCATGGGAGCGGATGAAGCTGTCGGCCGGGCACGCGCGGGCGCCGGTGATGCCTCGCCGGTGCTGGGTCTTCCACGACTGGCGGCACACCTTCGCGCTGAGGCTGTTGATCTTCCTGACTCGGGAGGTTCTGCGCGACGCGGCGGCTCAGCAGCTGCCGATGTCGACCCTGCTGGACCACATGACCGGTAACCCCCTGCTGGTCGTCCAACGGCGACTCGGACACGCCAGCCCGGCAACGACCTACCGGTACGTCCGGTACCTCAAGGACCCGATGAGGGAGGTCGATGACGCCTTCCGGGAGTGGACTGCGGCGGGCGGGGCCTCCTACGTCTCGATCGCCCGCCGCCTGCTGGATCTGGAGGAGCACGGTGCCGCGCAGGGGTGAGTACACCGAGGTCGACGCCCGGGCACCGAGCCAGCCGGTGGCCTTGGCGCGGGTCGGGGTGCGGCAGGTGGTGGCGAGCGAGGCGAACGGGCAGCGGGCGGTGGTCACGGTGGACCCGGGCGAGTTCGGGTGCGCGGTTCTGGCGGCGGAGCTGGCGGACGAGTGGGTGGAGCTGGCCTCGGGGGCCCGTTTCAGCGCGAGCAATAATCGCCAGTACCGGCAGGCGATTCGAGACTTCTGCTCACACATCGACGCCTCGGTGCCGCGGCCTCGCACCGCCTCCTTGGCCGAGCGCGACCCGGATCTGCACCTGGCGGTGACTGAGTGGCTGCGGGTACTGCCCACCCGGTACGCGGCCGGTTCCAGGACGCCGGGCTGGCTGGCCAGCCGCCTGCGGATCCTCGTGGGCCGGCGCATCGCCCACCCTGACCGGGCCGTGGACACCCGCATGGACGGCTGGGTCGGCGGCGCGCTGGGGCTTCGCCGGGGCCAGACTCAGGAGCTGGACGAGTTCAGCCGAGCCGACAAGAAGAAGCTGATCGCCGCGGCGTGGACCGACGCGCTCGCCGTCCGGGCGCGGCTGAGGGCCGGGTGGGAGGCGGCCGCCGCCGGCGCAGACCCGCGGACCGAGGGCTGGGCGGATCTGCGGAACCTGCTGTGGGCGGTGGCCAACGGCGCCTGCTCGTTCCGGGAGATCAGCGCCGGTCTGCCGGGTCGCTCCCGGTGGCCCGCCGAACTGCACGACCAGCTGCAGGCGGCCGGCCTCGATACACGGTCTGGCAAGCTCGCCGTGAGCCGTCACCTGGTCAACCAGCTGTTCCTGAGCACATTCGACCTGCAGCCGTACCGAATCCTGCTGGTCGCGGCCACTGGTCGCACTCCCGAGGAGGTCACCGCGCTGACCGAGGACGACGTCGAGTTCGGGCCCCGCAGCGTGATGATCGACTTCACCAAGAACCGGGCGCGTTCCCGTACTCGGCAGAGCTTCAGCACGCCGCCGGCCACCGGTGAAGGCGCTGTGCTGCATCCGGCCAAACCCCGCCTGGACGCCGCGCTGATCGTGCGGATGCTGCTGGAGGCGAACCGGCCCTTGGCGGCCCAGGCCGGGATCAGCCCGGTGCCGCTGTTCCTGCGTACGGGTCTCGCGGCGTCCGGGTTGTCGGTGTCCCGGATGAACCGGCTCTCGGGCTCGGGCTTGATCGACTGGATGGCTGCCCGGGGCGTCTCCGTCGAGGGCGTGCCGGACATCAGGCGGCTGCGCAAGTCGGTCAAGGTGGAGAAGGCCGTCGCCTACCGGGGCCGCGTCAGCGACATCGCCGACGACCACTCGGTGGAGACCTTCCGCCGCCACTACGCCCACGGGACGACGCTGCGGGTTATTGCCGGCGACGTCATCACCACCGCCCAGCGCCACTGGTTCACGCAGGCACTGGACGGTCCGGTGGTGCTCACCCCGGAGGCCGAGGAGTCCCTCGGCCCGGGCCGCGTTGCCGCGGCCCTCGGACTCACCGCGGACGACGTGGAGAAACTGCGGACCGGCCAGCTCGACATGGGCGTCTCCAGCTGCAGAGACCCCTTCGACTCGCCGTACGGTCGCACCGGCCAGCTGTGCCCGGTCGCGCCCACGCGGTGCCTGGAGTGCCGCAACGCCTTCGTCCTGCCCTCCAACCTGCCACAGCTCCTGCTGTTCGCCGCCCACCTGGAGCGCCTGAAGCAGCAGCTGTCCCCCACGCACTTCCACACCCTGTGGGGCCAGAGCCGCGTCAACGTCGCCGAGGCGATCCGCTCACACACCGACGCGGAGATCGCCGCTGCCCGCAGCCAGATCAACGACCAGTGCCTGACCCTGCACCTGCCGCTCGCCAGCCACGTGGAGTTCGACGCATGACCCACACACTCCCGCTCCCCAGCCCTCAGTCGATCTTCCGGGACGACGAGCCTGTCGTGCAGAGCGGCCGAGTCCTGCCCGGTGCCGTCCCGCCCCGGTTCGGCGACACCGACCGCTGGGACTTCAACGGGGTCCTGCGGAAGGCCCCGAACAGGCACTCGGCCAGCCTGCGGGTGATCCTGCCCGACCTGAGCCCGCAGTGGAACCTCATGGCCCGGGAGATCGCCATGATCTGGCTCAACCCCCGCCACCCGAAAGTCCTCGCCTGCGGGATCCATCTCAAGCCGACCCCGCACTCCCCGATCACCGTCGCCCAGCGCATCGGCCACCTGCGGGCCCTCGTCCTCCACGGCGCTGAGCGAGGCCTGCCGCATGATCCGAGCCAGTGGGTCACTGAGGACTTCGACGCCTACATCGGTCACCGGCTCGTCCTGGGCGAGGCGATCAGCGTCACCGACCACATCAACGTCACCAAGGCCCTGCACCGCCTTCGCTCCGCGCTCGCGGGCGGCGGTGTCGCCGTCGACCCGTGGCCGGGCCGCAGTGCCAACGACGTGCTGGGCCTGCCGACCATCGGCCCGATCAGGACCAAGGCGATCGACCCCGGGACCTGGTTCCCGCTGGTACGAGCCGCCTGGACCTACATCGACGTCCTCGCCCCGGACATCCTCACCGCCCTCAACACCTGGCGCATGCTGCGCGCCCAGGCCCAGCACCTGACGACCGCCGAGGCCTCCCGCCGCCTCGATGCCTGGCTCGCCGACCCCGCGACCCGCGTCCCCGTCCACCCACACCACACCGACCCGGTGAACTGGTCCCTGGTCAGCCACATGATCGGCATCGATCCCACCCGCACCCATCTCTTCGGAACCGGCGACCACCCCAGCCGCCGCCGACGTGCTGCCGTCGAACGCCTCGTCCACGCCGGCCGTACCCAACCCGGCCTGCTTGCCACCCCGGCCGAGGTGATCCGCCCGGACGGCACCAGCGGCCCGTGGACCGCGGCACTTCACCCCATCGAGCTGCGAGCGGAAGCGACCGCGCTCCGCAACGCCTGCTACCTGTTCACAGTGGCGCTGTCGATGATGCGCGACTGCGAGGTCCGCGACATCGTCAAGGGCTCGGTCGTGGAGTACTTCAGCAGCCCGGCGGTGAAGTCGGTGAAGGAGAAGCTCGACCCGGACCTGCCAGTGAAGCACTGGTGGATCATCGAACCGGTCGCCCGCGCCATCGACATCGCCTCCCAACTGTCCGCCGACCCCCAGCTGGCGTTCTCCTCGGCCTGGTTCGAGGGCGCCGGCTTCGTCAGCGGGCAGGTGCCCCAGCAGTTCCGCACCCACGTCAACGCCAACCGGCACACCACCGGCCTGCCCGAGATCCCCGACTCCCGCGTCACCCCGCACATGTTCCGCCGGACCATCGCCATGCTCACCCGCGACCACCCCGGCTCGGAGATCGCCGTCGGCATGCAGCTCAAGCACGTCGCCGCACGCGCTCTGGCCAACCGCACCACCCAGGGCTACATGGAGCCCGACCCCAAGTGGGCCCGCCACCTCACCCAGGCCATCCACGAACGCCGCCTGCAGCGACTCACCGACCTGTTCGACGCCGACACCCGCGGCGAGACCATCGGCTACGGCCCGGGCTCCGACCGCCTGCGCGACGCCTTCGCCGACATCCGCCACCAGGCAGACCACCTCCGCACAACCGGTCAGGCCCGGCATGGCGACGCCCGCGTCGAACACGACCTCCTGCGCCGCACCAGGATCTCCATCCGCTTCGGCACCCTCAACCACTGCACCATGAACGACGCCGACCCCGCCGAGGCGAAATGCCTCGAGAACGCCACCGTTCCAGTCGGCCACCAGGGGCCCCTCCTCGACCGCTGCCAGCCGTCACGGTGCGCCAACAGCGTCATCGCCCCCGAGCACCTGCCGATCTGGCAGTCCGAACGCACCTCCCTGAACCGGCTTCTGGACCAGCCCGACCTGCCCGCCGCCCGACGGGCCCACCTCGACGCCCAACTCGCCGACGTAGACCTGGTCATCAAGAAGGCGCGCCCGTGACCGTCACCCCCGCCACCGAGCGCGCACTGCGTGAGGCCATGGAACGACTGCTCGCCGGCCGCCCCGAGCGCACCGACGGCAAGCTCACCAAGAACAACCTCTGGCGCGAGGCGGGCCTCAGCCGCGCCACCATGAACCGCGCCACGAACCTGCTCGCCGAATGGGACTCCCGCATTGCCGCCAGCCCCGCCGGCCTCGCACAGCGCCGCCGCGACGAACAGATCATCGACCTCACCCGACGGCTACAACGCAGCGACCGCGAACGGCGCCGCCTCCAGGAGCAGGTCGACGCCGCGGCCACTGTCATCGCTGCCCTTCTCGCCGAGAACACAGCACTCCGCGAACAGGCCGCCAACAGATCAGCTGTCATCACCCCGCTCGCTCGGGTCTGATCGCCCACGTAGATCGGTGTCGGCGTGCTCATTGAAGTGCTCAGGCAAGATGAACGAACTCTCGCTGACCTTGCGGACCTGCGGCACCACCACTGTGGTCTTGACGCCGCAGGCCTCCTGTTGCGGGAAGGACGCTCCTCCGTACGATGCCGTGTGTGATCAAGGAAATGTCTGCTTGTCCGGCTCAGACGCCACGGCCGTCTGGCGGCCTTCCAATCGGCCGCAGTGACTACATGGGAAACCGTCGGGGGCGGCTGTGAAAGCCCCGGTGACTCCCCCGCGGCCGTCGGATGTCACCTCGGTCTTTCCCGAGCTCGCCGTCCACGCAAGGACAGCGGTCCGACTGCACCCTGCGCCGGCGAATCCGGGCCCGCGGGACAGCTCTGTGGGAGGACCGCTGGCCTGGCCGGAGGACGAGGTGTGGCCGAGCTGCCCAGGCGGCCGGCATCTGACGTACGGGCAACCACATCGGCTCGCCGACGTCCGAGGCGAACGGTCGGCAGGCTTCGCCCACCAGGGTCGAACTACCCCGGACGAGTCCTCCGCGGACGGGGTGTGGCCCTTGCTGCCCGTGTTGCAGGTCTACGCGCACGATGTGCCCTGGTACGACGGTTACCCGGACGATACGGACCTCCTCCAGATCCTCTGGTGCCCGTTCCAGCACATGTACGACGATCGGACAGCGCCCTATAACGGAATCGCCGGCCCATGGGTCCAGGTCCGCTACCGCCGCAGCGCCGACCTGGGAGACCGCTTCCTGACCCCGCCACAACCGGTGGCAATCGGTGCACCCGGCTACCTGCCCACCCCATGCCTCCTGCGGCCGGAGCCGGTGATCGAATACCCGCATCCAGGTGCTCTGGGCATGGAGTTCGAGGGCCGCGTCGAAGAGTGGGAAAGGGCGACCTTCGCCGACCCCGACGACCCCGAGGAGTACGAACCCCGATACTCCTGGGACCTATCGACCGCCCCGGGCTGGAAACTCGGTGGCCACGAACCCTGGAACTACCAGGGCTACGACGGACCGGTGCGGTGCGGCACGTGTGGCAGCGAGATGCGCTTCGTGGCCGCGATCGACAGTGAAGAATGGGACGGCGGCACGGAGAGCTGGGCGCCTGTCGACTTCCTCGATGGCAATTACAGCGAACGGCGCCAGCACAACGAGCCGACCGACGTCGTCGTCGGAAATCACGAAGCCATGCGCGTCTTCGTCTGCCCCCTCTCCACGGATCACCCAGTGATCAGCGACCTGATGTAGGCCCCCGCGCCCCCAGGCCTCGTCACCGCTCGTTCATCCGTAAAGGGATGCCACGCCACACCAACAGTCGGCGCCGCTGCGAGTCCGCTGTCTCTGAGACATGCCCCAGTCTGGAGAAGGACGGGTGGCGAGCGATCGTGCGCACCGGGCCCGGCGCCAGGATCTGGAGCCGGCACGGTACCGACCTCACCCGCCCCTTCGCGGACATCGCCGCGGCGGCCGAGAAGTTGCCGGCGGCGGTGCTGGACGGCGAGCTCCTCGCGGTCACCGATACCGGGGAGGTCGTGTTCTCCCGGCTGCAGACCCGCGCCGGGAAGGGCCCGCGGCCTGGCGCGGACTTCACCGTCCAGTTCGCGGCCTTCGACACACTCGCGCAGGGCGAGCAGGACCTCCGGCGCGAGCCGCTGACCAGCCGGCTCGACCGGCTCACCGAACTCCTCGACGGCGGCCCCCGCGCGATCTGGCCGCTGCCTTCCACCACAGACCTGGACGAAGCGAAGGGCTGGGTGGGCGCGGCCGGCGGCGCGGTCGAGGGCCTGGTCCTCAAGCCCACAGGATCGCCCTATTTGTCCAGATATGGGAGCCGGTGGCGAAAATGGCGAGAGCGGCACCCCGTCGACGCCGTCGTCGTCGGGATCACCGTCGGCGACCCCAACCGCCAAGCCGCCGTCTTCGCCTAACCCGACCCCACAGGCCGACTGCGAAAGGTCGGCGTCAGCCTCCCCCTCACCCCCGCCCAACGCGCCGAACTCGCCCCACTGCTGCGCCCCGCCGGCGACGGCCAGATCGCCGAGCTGCCCGGCACCGTCGGCGGCCTCCCCGGCGCACCACCCGTCGCCTACCTACCCGTGGATCCGGACGTCGTGGTGGAGATCCTCGTCGACCAGGCCCGCCCCGAATTCGGCCGCTACCGACACAGGCCTCGACTCGTCCGGGTCCGAGCCGAATTGCATCCAATGCATCTCACGCCGCCGCCTGATCCGGGTGAAACCGCAGTTCGTCAACCTGGTGACGATCCGGGTGACGCTCGCTGACCTCGCGAGGAGAGCGCGGCCTCGCTACGGCACCAGGTTTCGACGGGGCCGCCGCAGTGGTTTGCACATTCGCCCGCCCGACCCCAGCTCGACCTGTGAGCCGGGGACAGGCGAAGGGCCTGCTCAGGGAGTACGCCGCGGCGGGGCGACGTCGCCGCGGTGGTGCGGCATCGTCGGCCTGGCCGCTTCGGGGGTGGCCAGCAGGGCGACGATGGTGATCGGCTGCCGGCAGTGCGGGCAGTCCCGGGTCGCGGTCGGCTCCAGGCGACGTCATGCTTTGGCATCGTGCAGGCCGCTGGTGACGACGATCGCCGCCACCTCGCCGGTCTTCGTGCGGCCCAACCAGACGACGCCCCCGGACTCGGCCATGAACGTGACCAGATCGGCTTGCTGCGACTCGTCGCATACCCGTTCGCACCCGCCGGCCAACTGCTCGGAGTCGCGAGGGGCCGGGACCCCGTCGGCGAACGTGCGAAACGGCGCGGACAGAGTCGTCCACGCGCCCGCATCGGCGAAGCAGCCGACATTGGCATCGGAGAAGAAGCGGCCTATGTGCCTTGGCTGAAGCCGGGCGATGTCGTCCTCGACACTCAGGCCCATCTCCCATCCGACGACAGGGTCGTCGCTGATGCACAGCCGCGTTGCGGCGCACACAACGCCGTCAAGGTGCTCGCCCATGAACTCGTACGGGCCCGCCGTCCACGCGATCTCCACCCGGTAGACGCCCGGAGGAATGCGCACCGCCAGCTCACGCGGGGGCCGACCCGGCAGCCCCCTCTCGTACTCCCAGAACTCGTCGTCGTCCCACGGCGCATCGACGACCAGTCGGCCGCTCGGTATGCGGATCGACGTCACCTCCTCAACACCCGTCACCACTACCGGCGTCGTCGGATCGTCGTACACCGTCCCCAGGTGAGCACCGGGCGTGAAAGCCGCCTCCAAATACCAGGTGGCCTCAGGCCCTGCCGCCAGCCGCGCGTCCCCGACCCACTCCACGTCCCACTCCCTCCACTCCACCCGGCCGGGCGGTCAGCCGCAAGCTACGCGGGCCCGCTGACACCGGCAAGATTCTGTCCGGCGGATCTTCGTGCGGCACCATGTGCGAGGTGACCTCCACGCAGCCTGACGACTTGACCACCCGCCTGATTCAGGCCGACAAGCCGGCCGATGTCGTCCATGCCGGGGCCACATGCCTGGCGGCGATGCTCGGCGGGTTCAGGTGGGTCAGATCTCGGCACTCGCTGGAGCGCCAGGAATCGGTTCGCCGGGAGGTACTCCAGCTGGAGAAGAGCAAGGGGAACCGATCGGGATCCCTGATCAAGTTCACCGTGACGAGCCTGACCGTCCTCGACGACGATCTGGGCAGGTGGCGTAGGGCTAACCCCGAGCTGACCGTGCGTCGGCCCGAATCCGTCGAGTCGATCGTCTGCTCCTCCAGCTTCCTCGACCTGCCCGGTCAGCACTTCGTGGTGCTCACCCAGCCCTAGGAGCTGTCCGGTCGATCACTTGTCGGTGCGCATGGACGGCGGTTGTCTGCACGGTCGCATAGCCTGCGCCTATGACCACCGAGGAGTACCTCTCGACGATTGACGCGTTGGCCGTGCAGCCGTTCCCGGAGGTGACCTATGTCGACTCCTCCGGGGGCGGTGGACCAGAGCATCATGTGCGCGAGCTGCAGGTCAGTCGGGACTTCTGGGATGACGACGACGGGCAGGCCTGGGTTGAGGCCGAAGCCGACCTGCAGGCCTGCCTCGACGACCTGGCAGCACGTCTGACGACTCGCTGGGGCCATGCGTTCATCGTGGATCTCGGACCGTATCTCAGTGCTGGCTGCGAGGGAGAGCCGGTGCCCGAGCCGCTCGACTACCTCAGCCAGCAGGCCGTGAGCATGAAGGTGTGGCCGCTCCCCGACAGCGGCCGTTGGCTCGCGCTGGCCATCGGCCAGGCCGACAAGGAGCTGCCACTCATCCTGTTTGCCGCGGTCGGCCGGGCTTCCGCACTCGACTTGAACCCGAGCGGCCGGTCATGAGCGGAGCCACACGATGACAGCTGCAGCTGAGACAGTGCCGAGGAACACGTAGCCGCGCTTGTCATACCGCGTAGCCACCGCACGGAAGTTCTTCAGCCTGTTCACGGCCCTCTCGACGGTGTTGCGCTTCTTGTACCGCTCCTCGTCGAACCCCGGTGGCCGTCCGCCTCTCGATCCCTTGCGCAGGCGGGCGGACCGGCTGTCGGCCTTCTCCGGGATCGTGTGCCGGATGCCGCGCCGCCGCAAGTATTCACGGCAGGGACCGTTGCTGTAGGCCTTGTCTGCTGCGACGCTGTCCGGCTTCTTGCGGGGCCTACCCGAACCGGGCCGGGGGACCCGGATCTTCTCTAGCACCGGCGCGAACTGGGTGCAGTCGGCCCGCTGCCCTGGTGTGACGATCAGGGACAACGGGCGGCAGCGGCCGTCCGCGCTCAGGTGGATCTTGGTGGTGAAGCCGCCGCGCGAACGCCCCAGGCCCTCGCCTCCAGCACCACCTCCACCAGCCGGTCGACGAGGCTCTGCCACGGAGTTTCGTCCTGGTGTTCCAGTGCCTCGTCCCCCTTTTGCGCGGTGAGGGCCGGCGGCAGCTCGGTGCGGGCGCCGGCCGCGTGCTGGTGCGCGCGCACGATGGTGGAGTCCACCGAGACGTCCCAGTCGATCTCGCCCGCCGCATCGGCCGCGGCCTGGAGCTGCTGCAGCAGCCGCTCCCAGGTGCCGTCCGCAGACCAGAGCCGATGGCGCTCGTAGACCATCTTCCAAGGCCCGAACCGCTCCGGCAGATCGCGCCAGTGCACCCCGGTCCGCACCCGGTGCAAAATCCCGTCGATCACCTGGCGGTGGTCGCGCCACCGCCCGCCCCGACCATTGCTGACGGGCAGGAACGGCCGCAACCGTTCCCACTCCGCGTCCGACAGGCCACCGCGTTCACCCCGCCCCATACACGGGAGAACGATCCGACCAGGCGACAGCCACATGATCGACCGGACAGCTCCTAGGAGCGCCTGACGGGACTGGAGCGGTTCGCGGCTCACCTTCGTGACACCGCGCTCCCGTGGTTCGCCAGTACCGTCGATCCCGAGCAGATCGCGCGGACAGCTCCTGATCCTCTTCTCACCGGGTGGGGGTTCGCGCAGGATCTGATGGAGTTCCTCGTCAGCACCGGCCATCACCCGCAGGCGCGGGCACTCTGGAAGAGGGTCCAAAAACATCAGCCGGCCCACCGGCAAGCGTTCGCGGCAGGCCGGGCCATGGCCGGGACACGGGAGCGACCCCGCTGGCACACGCCCGAGGCCCTCGGGTTGAGCGCCTCCGTCCTGGGTCTGCTGTAGGTACCCTGTGCGGCGGTTTCCGGGCCTGAGGCACAGGCGTATCGACGCGAGGGTGACGGGGCTGATCCGTTTCGGCGTCGGCCTGGGCGAGCAAAGTTGTGAAGCCCCGGTCCCATCACGTGCACCGATGGTCCGGCTCCCTGACGACGGACCCGTGGGCTGTCGAGCCTCCGTGCCCCTGCCCGGTCAGCGAGCGCGAGTGACGGTGAGCTGCTCGTTGGGGCAGTCGGCGGTCAGGCGGTGCAGCGCGTCGACCTCCACCTGATCCACCGTCAGGCGCCAGCGGGTCTTGACCGCAGTCCAGTCCGCGAGGTAGGTGCAGCGGTAGGTCTCGGCCGGCGGGAGCCACTCGGCGACGTCCTTGTCCGCCTTCGACCGGTTCGACTTCGCGGACACCGCGATCAGGGCGCGCGCCTCGTCCAGGTCGTTGGCGTAGGCCTGCCGCTCCGCCGCGGTCCAGGTGCCGGCGCCGGAGTCCCAAGCCTCGGCGAGGGGGACGACGTGGTCGACGTCGAGGAGCCCTGCGTCCTGCATCACCGCGTCGTCGTACGGCGACACCCAGAGTCCGCCGGCCAGCGCGCACCTCGCGCCCACCATCGGCGCGGAGACGGCCTCGGCGATCAGCACCTCCTTGCGGGTGTCGCAGCCGTCCTTGTTCCTGTACTCGCCGTCGACGATCAACCTGAAGACCATGGTCCACACACGCCCCGTGGGCGAGCGCCCCATCATCGAGCTGGAACCGACCGACCACCCGCTCGCAGTCGAACAACGTGCCGGCATCACCATGGAGCGCGTGCAGGAGATCGCCGAGGCTGTCCTGCACCCCAAGGCCTGAGGCCGTGACTCGCAGCATGGACTACGACACCTGGCTCTCGCAGTGCCTCGCGGCATGACCGAGTCGGACTCTCCCCAGCCCTCCTTGCCGACGTGGGACCAGGTGGTCACGCTGCGGGACTTCATCCACGGACGGACATACGCTGCCGCGGTTCCGACCATCCGCCTGAACGGAGAGCCGCCTCATGCCCCGGGGTCCGCGCTGGCACGCGTCGCGGAAGTCAACGGGGCCTTGTACGAAGTCACGTCCCACCTGTGCCGTCATCTGTATGCCGAGCTGGCAACGGGTCGCCCCGGACCTGTCGCGGAGGAGTCATGGGCGGCCCTCGCATCGATTGCCGCAGCCTGGCGCGAGGACCCTGAGCTGCCGGGCTGGATGAGCGAGTTGCTGCCGGTCAAGCCGCGCTAACCGCGAGCTCAGGCGGTGCTGGGAACGCCATGTGTTCGTCGAACAGCTTGTTCTGCTGTAGGCAGTGGTAGAGCTGGCCGATCATTCGGTTGAACAGGTTTCGCAGGGCAGCCGCGTGCCAGTCTCCGTGTTCGTCGCGCCGCCGACGGTAGTGGGCCCTGGCTCCGGGTGAGCCGTTCGGGGCCGAGAAGGCCCACAAGTAGCCCGCGTGGTTGAGCCGGTCGTTCTTCACCAGTCTTCTGGTGATGCTCGACTTCTTGCCCGAGGCCCGGGTGACGGGTGAGGAGCTGGCGTACGCTTTCAGGCCTCGGGCGTCGGCGAACCGCGCACGGTCGTCGCCGATCTCGGCAAGCACGCGGGCCGCGAGCTGAAGGCCGAGCCCAGGGAAGCTGAGGAGCACGTCGGCGTCGGGGTCCTGGGGAAACGCATCCTCAACTGCTGCGGCGAGGTCGTCGACCGCGGTGCAAGCGGCCTCCAACTGCCCAAGCAGGGCAAGCATTTGCTTGCCGAGTGCGTCCTCGACAAGGGCTGGTTGGTGAGCCCAATCCTCCCGCAGGACCTCACGGAGTCGCTCGGTTTCCGCTTCAATGCCGCGCTTGCGACCGGCCCGCTTGAGGGCGGCGGTGATCTGCGCACGGGTCAGCCGAGCCGCCCTGGCGGGAGTGGGTGCGAGCTTGAGGAGCTCGCGGGCTTCAGGCCGACACAGGCCGTTCTGCCAGGGAGCGACGGCCGCCAGGGCGGCCGGGTAGTACTCGCGGAGCAGAGAGCGGAGCTGGTTGGCCATCTGCTGGCGGTTCCAGGTCGCGTCCTGCTGGGCGCGCGCGAGGACGGCGATGGCGCGGGCCAGGTCGCTGTCTTTCGGTAGTGGCCGGTGGGCGTGCATGTCGGTCCGGAGGATGTTCGCCAGGACAAGGGCGTCGCCGGGGTCGGACTTCTTCCGGGAGACGGCGTGCCGGTCGCGGTAGCGGGCGGCGGCCATCGGGTTGATGGCGAAGACCTGTCGTTTGCCGGTCCGCAGGACGGCGACGAGCAGGCCGCGGCTCGTCTCGATCGCAATCGGGATCGGCTCTTCGTCGGAATCGCCGTACTCAGCGAGCAGATCCAGCAAGAGTTTGTAGCCGGCCGCGTCGTCCGTGATGTGCCGCTTGGCCAGCAGCTGACCGGTGTCGTCGACCAAGGCGACGTCGTGGGTCTTCTCCGCCCAGTCGATACCGCAGTAGATCAAGATGGTCCCTCCCCATCAACCAGGCAATTGCGCTGGTCACGAGCGCATGCGGGCCAAGCAGCGACCTAATTCCAGGCCTCAACCTCGATGGGCCGGGCCGACACCTCACTAGCCGTTCGTGGCACCAGCTCACCTCACGGGCCTCGGTCTTGCGCGGGAGCTCGGACAACTCGGGCATATCGAGAGGTCGCCGTGGGGCGGGCTCGCACCACGAACACCAACGAGTGATCAAGCGGATCGTTGGTGACGCGTCATAGGTGCCGAGCGTCGTCGCTCTGGCTAGAGGCGTCGAGGCCAGGTCCAGCGAAGACATCCGCTCGGCACCCATGACGCGTCACCAACAACTTCCGTGTGGTGATGGCCGCGAACTGCCGAGCGTCGCCGCTCTCTGGAAAGGCCTGTTGGCCGGGTCGCATGGAGGCGTCCGCGTCGGCGCCCTCACGTCCGCCACCACACCAGCACTCGGTCGCGCCACCACTCTCCCGCGAGGCCTTCGGAGCCAGGAAGACGTCAGGTATCCGCACCGTGTGCTCGAACGCGCCGGCACTGATCTGAGCTCGCTGCTGGCGTCGCTGACAACGAATTAGGAAGACGTGGACGCTCACGCGCTGCGTCGGCAGGGCTGGTCCATCTCGGCTATCGCCCGTCACCTGGGCCGCGACCGCAAGACGATCCGGGCCTACCTGAACGGCGAGCGCGTGCCCGAGCACCGGGCCCAACCGCCGGACGCCTTCGTGCCGTTCATGGACTACTGCCGCCAACGCCTCGCGGACGACCCGCATTTGTGGGCGTCGGCGCTGTTCGACGAGGTCTGCGAACTCGGCTACCGGGGCGCTTACTCGACGTTCACCCGGGCCCTTCGCCGCCACCAGGTCCGCCCGCACTGCGAGCCTTGCAAGGCCGCGACCGGCCGGGACGTCGCGGTGATCGCGCACCCGCCGGGCGAGGAGATCCAGTTCGACTGGCTGGAGCTGCCCGACCCGCCCGCGGCTTGGGGCGTCGGCTCACACGCCCACTTGCTGGTCGGGGCGCTCGCACACTCGGGCCGCTGGCGGGCGGTGCTCGCGGAGGCCGAGGACTTCCCGCACCTGGTGCAGGCCCTCGACCAGGTGGTGCGCAAGCTCGGCGGAACGGCCCGGCGCTGGCGCTTCGACCGGATGGCCACCGTCTGCCACCCGGCCAGCGGCCGGGTGCTGCCGGCGTTCGCTGCGGTCGCGAAGTACTACCCGTTGACTGAACTACTGGTGACGTCTTTGCAGGTCAGTGACCCTTTGGCGGGATCGTCGTTGGGCTGGCCATGAAGTCACCGCGAGACCTGTCGGTCCTGTCCGTGCCCTTGGTCGGCGAGCTGGCGGACACGGACGATCCGTGGGAGCCCTACCGGCTCGTCGATCCGCAGGGGACGTCGGTTGAGGGAGTCGCTGTCTTCTTGCGGGACCTGCAAGCGGCCGGACGGCCAGCGACAACGGCTCGTTCCTACGGGATGGACTTGCTGCGCTGGTTCCGGTTCCTTTGGGCCGTCGACGTGCCGTGGGATCGCGCCGAGCGCATCGAGGCCAGGGACTTCTCCCGCTGGCTGCAGATCGCTGGGCAACCGTCCCGTAGGCACTGGCGGCGCCCCGACCAGGCTGGCCGGTGGGTTGCCGGCGGGAAGCCGTACGCGACGTCGGTCCGCACGCACAGCGAGACGGTGCTGCGGACCTTCTACGACTTCCACCGCGATGCCGGCACTGGGCCGGTCCTCAATCCGTTTCCGCTGGACCGCTCGCGGCGGGGCCGGCGGGCGCATGCTCACCGCAACCCGATGGATCCGCCGCGCAATGAGCGCGTCGGCCTCTACCGGCCCAGGCTGCCGCAGCGGATTCCTCGCAGCGTCCCGGACGCGCAGTTCAACGAGATCTTTGCCCGGCTGCCCTCTATCCGTGACCGGGCACTGGTCGCCTTCTACGTCTCCACCGGCGCGCGGGCCAGCGAGCTGCTGAGCGCCTGGCAGGGCGGGGTCGAACCGGGCCGCCAGCTGATCAGCGTGGTCCGTAAGGGCACCGGCGAGGTCCAGGAGCTTCCGGCCTCGACGGATGCGTTCGTCTGGCTGCGGCTCTACCAGCTGGAGCTGGAGGACGTGATCCCGAGGGGGCGACGGGTTCCGCTGTGGTGGACGTTGCGCAACCCGTCTCGGCCACTGACCTACCACGCGGCACACCGAATGTTCGAGCGGGCCAACAGCAACGCCGGCACCGCGGCGACGTTGCACGCACTGCGGCACACCGCCGCCTACCGCATGGCAGAGGACCCCGGTCTCCCGCTCACCGATGTCCAATTCGTTCTTGGTCATGCCCAGTTGACCTCCACCCAGATCTATCTCACTCCCCGCAAGGAAGAAGTCATCCGGCGACTGCTGGCCCATCATGCCGAGCAAACGAGACAGGCCGCCGCACGCACCGCACCTGCCGCTGCCCCCGGCTACTCGGCCGAGGCGCTGGACGTGCTGTTCGGGACCGCCCGCTGATGACCGTGGCACTGGAGACCGCGCAGGTCCCGGCGGCGAAGCCGCCTCGGCCGGTCACGGAGTTGGTCCGGGCACGGCCGCGGAAGGACGTCTGGCCAGCGACCGGGCAGAGCCGCGAGGAGGTCTGGGGTCGGCTGGCCGCCGAGCCTTTCGCCCCGGCCTGCGACAACAACGGTCGCAAGTTCGGGCTTGGCCTGCTGCTGGACTGGCTGACCGATCAGCCCGGCGCGACCTGGCAGGAGCGTTGGCTGGCCAGTGGCGCCGACGACGACGGCGCCAACTGGCGGGAGATCCCGCTACGCTGGATGCGTGAGCGCGGACACGAGGTGCCCTGGCGCCAGGAATCCTTCTTCCGGGCGGTGCACCCCGCTCTTTGCGCCGATCTCATCCGACCCTCACTGCCCTGGCTGATCACTTCGTCGCTCCGCAGCAGCGCGCTCGTCGGCATGCTCGCCCAGCACCGCGACCCGACCGGCTTCGCCCGACTGCGAGAACGCTGCGCCACGGATCCGAGCGTCAACACGGCCGCGGCGACCCGCACCGCCTACCGCGCTGCCCAGATCCTCGTCGCCAAGGGCGGCATCATCGCCGACATCGTCCCGGGCGACGTCCTGGAACTACTGGACATCGAGGCCGAACTACGCGGCACCTCCGTCGGAGCCACCCACCTGTTCTATCGGGTCCTGCACAACCTGGATGTATTCGACGATCGGGCCCCGGCGACCCTGCGCGAACTGCGGACGGGCGGACAACGCACGCCCGAAGAGCTGATCGACCGCTACGGCATTGCCTGCCGCCCCGTCCGCGACCTTCTTGTCGACTACCTGCGAGAACGCCAGCCGGCACTGGACTACAACAGCTTGGATGCGCTGTCCTACTACCTGGCCAAGCTGTTCTGGTCAGATCTGGAACGGCACCACCCAGGCATCGACAGCCTGCACCTGCCGACCAATGTCGCCGACGCCTGGAAGCAGCGGCTTCGCACCACCACCAAGACCGTCCGCACCCCGGACGGCCGCCGGATCACCACCGAAGCACCTCGGATTAACTACCGCGAGTGCCTCACCCCAGTGCGAGCCTTCTACCTGGACCTGGCGCACTGGGCCGTCGAAGATCCCGCGCGCTGGGCCGGCTGGGTCGCCCCCTGTCCGATCGGAAGCGAGGAGATCAACCGCAAGAAAGACAAACGGCGCCGCAAATCACGATGGACGCCCGCACCCGCGAGCGTCTGCCAGTACTGCCGGTCCTGGTCCGCAGTGTCGACCAGCGACGCAAGGACGCCGCCACCGTGCTGGCCGCCGCCCGCGACGCGGCACCAGGCGAGACGTTCACCGCCGCCGGGCAGACATTGGTACGCGTCGCCCCGCGCCGGTCGGCGGCCGCCAAAGTGCTGGCCGAGGACCCCGTCACCGGACACTCCACGATCATCCGCAGGGTCCGCGACAAGAGCGGCCGAGTTCCCCTGGTCCCCGCCTACGACCACTACGAGCGCACCTGGCTGCCGCCCGCACCACTGCTGTTCCAGCGACACCGCGGCTACGAGAACCGGGCGATCAGCTCGGGCGCCGTCCGAAAGATGCTCACCACCGCGCTCACCCACACCGGGCTGACGGACTCCGTCACCGGCGGCCCGTTGCACTTCACGCCGCACGACTTCCGCCGGCTGTTCATCACCGACGCTGTCCTCAGCGGCCTGCCCCCGCACATCGCCCAGGTCATCGCCGGGCACCAGGACATCAACGTCACCCTCGGTTACAAGGCGGTCTATCCCGACGAGGCCGTTCAAGCCCATCTGGCCTTCCTGGCCCGTCGACGAGCCATGCGGCCAACCGATGAATACCGCGTCCCCACTGACGAGGAGTGGACCGAGTTCCTCGGTCACTTCGAACGGCGCAAGGTCTCCATCGGCACCTGCGGCCGCGCGTTCAGCACCCCCTGCATTCATGAACATGCCTGCGTCCGCTGCCCCATGCTCTGGCCCGACCCCGCCCAACGCGACCGCCTGGTGGAGATCCGCGACAACCTCCACGCTCGCATCGAGGAGGCCGAGCGCGAGGGCTGGCTCGGCGAGGTCGAAGGACTCCGGGTCAGCCTGGCCGGAGCGGAAGACAAACTCGCGCAGATCGCCAGACACGCAGCCAGTGCGTTGGTCGCCCTCCCGATGCCGACTCTCCGAAGGAAGCCGTGAGCATGCCCAGGATGACGGCGCCTGCGTCAGCGGGACGAAGTGTTGGTGTTTCGCTATGCGCCGGAGGACAGTCGGATTGCGGCCTGGTCCCATGGCTGAGGCTCGATCAGGTCGTCCCTTTCGAAGGCGTCCTCCTCGAACCAGCCCGTCCCCGCGAGCCATGTCTCCAGCCATGCTGCGAGACTGGCGGAGTCGAGGAACCAGCACTGATCCCACGATCCGCCGCTATACGGGTTCGGCTCGAAGAGCAGGACCTGACCGCCCTCGCTGAGACAATCTACGCCTGCGTACATGGCACAGCCCCAGGTCAGGATCGGTACGACGCCTTCGGGCCACTCCGGGTGCTCCACTCCAACGGACGCCTCACGTCGTGACAGGTATTCGCCAGCGACGCTGGAGCCCGGACCAAGCAGTGGCAGCAGTCGGTAGTCGGGGCCGAAGCCGCCGTCAGCGACCTCGCGATACAGACGCGCAAGTAGGGGATGCAGTGCGAAGCCCAGTTGCGCCTCGGCCTCCGCAATCTGGGCCTTGCTAACAGGCGCGGGAAGGTCCTCGCTGTCGGATGCGGCCCGGATGGCAACGCGTTGCACAAGGTCATCCATGTCGGTCATGACCGTGATGCTGTCAGGGCCCACCGACATGTCGATGACCAGGGTGTCGGCGTACGAGTCAACATGCACCAGCTCGTACGAGTGACTGTGCGCCAAAGTTGATGCGGTGACCGGTTGCTGTCGGTGAGCCTGCTGTCGTCGGTTCGGGCGGCAGAGGGGCGGCTGACAGTGGTTCTGGACCCGCATCGCTGGCTGGAGTTGCGGCGGTATCGTGCGCTGCACGACTCCGGGGCGATGAGCCTGCGGC
The DNA here is from genome assembly GCF_003610255.1 of Streptomyces sp. TLI_171. GTDB lineage: Bacteria > Actinomycetota > Actinomycetes > Streptomycetales > Streptomycetaceae > Kitasatospora. The sequence goes on from NZ_RAPS01000002.1 coordinate 60,515, forward strand.
AGATCGCGAAGGAGACCGGGCTGAACCGCCGCACGGTCACGAAGTACCTGTCGGCCCAGGTCCCGGCCGCGCCTCCGCAGCGGGCGTCCGGCACTCGACCCCGGCCGCGGGCGGTCGACGGGATCGCCCCGCTGATCGACACGATGCTCCGCTCGGAGGTCCTGCTCAAGGCGACCGTGATCCACGAACGGCTGGTCCAGGAGTACGGGATCGCCATCAACTACCAGCGGATCAAGATCTACCTGCAGGAAGCGCGGCCGAGGATCGCCGAGGAGCTCGGCATCAACCCGCACGAACTCGCAGGCATGCACCGCCGGTTCGAGGTCGTGCCCGGAGCCCAGGCCCAGGTCGACTGGGGCGACGAGGGCCGCATCCTCGCCCACCTCGGCATCCCGAAGATCTACTCGTTCCACATGACGCTGTCGTACTCGCGCGACCCGTTCTGCTGCTTCACCACCAGCCAGGACCTCGCAACGTTCTTCGACTGCCACCAGCGGGCGTTCGCCCACTTCGGCGGGGTGCCGATGAGCATCGTCTACGACCGCACCATGACCGTGGTCCGCCGGCACGTCGCCCCGGGCGAAGCGGTCCCGCTCCACCCGGAGGCAGTCGCGTTCGCCGGGCACTACGACTTCGACCCCGACGTGCTGGCCGCCTACCGGCCCCAGGGCAAAGGCCGGGTCGAGCGGCAGGTCGCCATCGTCCGCGACCACGTCCTGGCCGGCCGGGCGTTCTCCTCCATCGAAGAACTCGACGCCGCGTTCACCGCCTGGGTGCCGCTGCGACGCGCGAAGGTTCATGGCACCCACGGCGAAGTCATCGGCCTGCGCGCGATCCGCGACCACACGGCCCTGCGGCCGCTGCCCCACACCCCCTACCTGGTCGCACAACGGCACCTGCGGCACGTCGGCAAGGACTGCCTGGTCGCCTTCGACGCGAACCTCTACTCCGTGCCCGCCCGCAAAGTCCGCCCGCGCCAGCTGGTCGAGATCCGGGCCACCAAGTCCCAGATCGTCATCCACTCCACCGTCCCCGACTCCGGCGGCGACACCCTGCTGGCCGTCCACTCCCGGGCGGTGGGCCGCGGCGCCCGAATCGTCGACGAGCGGCACTGGGACGGCCTGCCCAAGGGCGACACCCGCCGCGTCACCACCGGCGACGTTCTTCCCCAGCCCCGCCGCGAGCAGGCCCCGGCCGACGAGGACGGACCGCTGCGGGCCCTGCTCAACCGGGCCGCCGCCGCCCGCGTCGAAGTCGGCCGCCGCCCGCTGTCCGTCTACGACGAACTGACCGGCACCCGCCCGTTCACCACCAACTACCCGACGAAGGGCGCCCGTTGAGCGAGCTGGTCAGCAACCGCATCCGCACCATGGCCGGCAAGCTCGGCCTGCCCCACCTCGCCGACGGCCTGAGCCAGTACGCCAAGCGCGCGGACGAGGCGAAGATGGGCTACCTCGACTTCCTCGACCTCGTCCTGAGCGAGGAGCTCGGCGTCCGCGACGACCGCCGTTTCCGCCAGGGCCTGCGGCTGTCGAAGCTGCCGCACCACAAGACCCTGGACGACTACGACTTCTCCTTCCAGCCCGAGCTCGACCCGCGCAAGGTCAAGGACCTCGCCACCCTGTCGTTCGTCGAGGCCAAGGCGAACGCCGCCCTGCTCGGGCCGCCCGGGGTCGGCAAGACCCACATCGCCGTCGCCCTCGCGGTCGCCGCCTGCCGGGCCGGCTACTCGATCTACTTCACCAGCCTCGACGACATGGTCCGCCACCTCCGAACCGCCGAGGCCACCGGGCGGCTGACCAGCAAGCTCCGCACCTACCTGCGGCCGAGCGTCCTCGTGGTCGACGAGGTGGGATACCAGCCCTTGGAACGCGCGGAGGCGAACCTGGTCTTCCAGGTGATCTCCAAGCGCTACGAGAAGGGCTCGATCATCCTGACCTCGAACAAGGCCTTCAGCGAATGGGGTCAGGTGTTCGGCGACGAGGTCCTCGCCACGGCCATCCTCGACCGGCTCCTGCACCACTGCGAGGTCGTCTCGATCAACGGCAACAGCTACCGCCTCAAGAACCGCCTCCAAGCCATTACCCAGGACACCGACGTGGCATAGGAGTTCGCTGCAGTCACCGCACCCCCTGGAACGGGATGGTCTAGTCCAAGAGCCGGAACGGAGCCCGGCGCCAAGGATCGCCGGGCGCGTCCCGCTCAGCAGCCCAGCCGACTGGCAGATCCGCGAGCCCTCGCATGCTCGAGTTGTGCTCGATCGCTGCCCAGATGCACATGGCCGCACACGCGCCGGCGAGATTCGGGTTGTTCACACCATCGCCGACGAGCCAGGAGTTCTCCTCGGTGTGACCGACGAACAACGCCGGCAGGTCACCGTTCGCCACCGTCCACTGAACAACAGCTCCGAGGTCCGGAGGGAACTCGACGTTCTCGAACGGCCACGGGAGCGACCTGAAGATCTCGTGCACGGGAGGACGCTACAGCAGTCCAGTGATCGCCCCGACGGTGAGTGGTGCACATAACTCTGTACTTGGTGGCGCACTCAGACCAGTACGCGGACACCTCCCGCCGGTCGGTGTTGGCAACGGGGATGAGCCCGTCCGGCCCGCCGAACCTCGGCGTCGCACCGCGGAACGATACGCCGTGGCTGTCCCAGTCTGACTCCTCCAAGGCCTTGATCTGCGAAACAAGGCGCTCAGCAAGATTGAAGAACCGGGTACCCGGCCGGGTCAAGGTGAGGTGGTGGTTGAGAGTCACCGGCGCATACGTCTCAACGATCTCCTTGAAGTCCGACGGGAGCTCGAGTCCCAGCAGGCTCTCCACCTCTCCCCATCCAACCGACCCTGGCTGGTCCGACCGACCGGGCCCGATCATCTCGAGCACGGCCATCAGGTAGCTCTGCATCTGTGCCTCCTTCTAGCTAACCGGTGACCTCGGGGCGGATAGTGTGAAGCGCCCATTGCTCCAGGGTGCCGTCGATGATCTCGGCGAGGAACTGGACCATTCCGCCCTCGTAGTGCCACCAGGCGCCGTTGCGCGTGGCAACGGTGACAGTCCAGTCCGACGGATCCGCGCCGGTAGTGGACCACAAGAGGTAGTCACCCCAGTCCGTCGACCCCCACGGAAGAAGTCCCCCGAGAGCGGGAAAGGGCTGCAGCCGCACCGCAAGGTTCGCGTCCTCGCACCACTGCTCGACGATCTCCAGTTCCTCCAGCGTGGCGTCGACCCAGGAGTGCTCGGCCCCTACCTGCGGGGACCCAACGAAGAGGGTTCCCCCGACGATGAGGCTCGGATACTGCTCGGTAAGAAGCTTGAAGTCGGCCGGTAGAGCCGTGCCCAGGGCCTGTTCGACGGCTGGCCAGTCAACGCCCGCCGGCGCGGGACGCTTCAAATCAGCAATCGCGGGGGCAGCTTCTTCGAGCGCGCGCAGCGCGCCCGCCGCGTCCGCGATCCGGAGGAGCGGCGTCTGCGTGCCGATCAAGTCGTCCATGCGTTCACTCTGCCAGCCTGGTGCGACACTCGACGGGGCAGGGGCTAATCGAGGTCGAAGTTGCCTTCCCAGGCCGGCAGCCACTCAGCAGCGACCTCCTCGGCCAGGGCGGCCCTCAGCCACTCGACGCAGGTCAGCTCGTAGTCGATCCACTCGGCGTGAGTGAGCACCCACGCAGAGACCGTCCACCTGCCGTCCGGCCGAGGCACGAGGAACAGCTGGTCGGAGTACGGAGTGTGGCCCCAGTGCAGCATGCCTCCGGCGCTGGGAAGGATGGGATGGGGAATCCACCGAGACCGCTCCAGGGCCTCTCGCATACTCTCCGGGTGACCATCACGGTAGAGCTCCGGGCCGAAGATCGTGAGGTAGCCGGCGATCGACTGGTCCCCATAGGCGAGGGTGAGGTCCTTGAAGTCTTCAGGCAGTCGCAGTCCCCACTTCCCCTCCAACTCCTCGTAAGCGTCGGCGTCATCCACGGGAGCCGGTCTTCCCAGGAAAGCCGCGATCGATGACAAGTCGGTCATAGTTGCTCCCTTGCTCCGCTATCTGCTCGCGCTCGCAGCGTAGAGGCCGGCCCTGACCCACCCATTCGATACCCCGGCCGTTGCGGAGTCTGGGAAACGATCTCCGCTCACATGGGAAGCGATCTTCGACGCCCCGCCTGTGGCCCTGGTCAGCCGCACTCGTGAACACCCCAGGAGGACTGTCGCCCGGCGTTGTCCAGCGCGCCTACGCCCGGCTGCCCCCCGCTCGCGCGGGGAGGACCTTGCGCGCCAACTCCTCCGAATTGGGGTCCCCCCCTTGCGCGGGGAGGACCACCTCCTGGCTTGCGACGCCCAGCCCTTCGCCGGCTGACCCCCGCTCGAGCGGGGGTCAGCCGTCGTCATCGCTGCTGCCCGGGCCCGGCCCGGGCCCGTGTCCTCCCCGCGCGAGCGGGGGTCAGCCGTTCAAGCGCGAGGCTACGCAGAAGCTCACCGAGTCCTCCCCGCGCGAGCGGGGGTCAGCCGTGCGAGGTTCTTCAGCCGGTTCGACGAGAACGACGCCATCGTGGTCTTCGACCGCGCCCTGATCCCCTGGTCGAACGTCCTGGTCCACCGCGACCTCGACCGGCTCAACGGCTTCGTCCACCGCTCCGGCTTCCTCCCCCGCTCGATCTTCCACGGCGCGACCCGGCTGTCCGTCAAACTCGACTTCCTGTGCGGCCTGCTGCTGGAGGCCGTCCGCACCACCGGCAGCCACGTGCACCGCAACGTCCAAGCCGGCGTCGGCGAGGCGCTCGCCTGGCGGCACACCCTGCACGCGCTGGTCACCGCCATGACGGAGGCCGCCGAACCCTGGAACGGCGCCTACGTCAAACCCCACACCACGACCACGCTCGCCCAGCGCGTCCTCGGCCCCGCCGCCTGCCGTCGCGTCCGGGAACTGACGGAACACCAGCTCGCCGGCGCCCTGATCGACCTCAACTCGCACGTCTCCGATTTCGCCGCCCCGAACTACGCCCCTACCTCGACACCTACCTGCCAGGCGCCGACGACATCGACGCCGAGCAGCGCGTCAAGCTGATGAAACTGGTCTGGGACGCCATCGGCAGCGAGTTCGCCAGCCGGCACGAACTCTACGAGCACCTGTGGGCCGCCTCCCCCGACGTGACCCGCATCGAGACCTACCACCACGCCCGCACCACCGGCCTCGCCGACGAACTGCGCGACCTGGTCGCCACCTGTATGTCCGACTACGACACCACCGGCTGGACCACCCCCGACCTGCGCGAGCCGTGAATTCGGCCAGCCAGCCCCGCGCTACCAGGCGCTCTGCCTTCGATCGCACTAACGAGTTGGTGCGTGATAGCGGGTGAGGGCTGGATCGCCTGCCGGAGGACTCTGGTTCACACCTCGGCGCTGCGGTCGGAGACGAGGCCGGCGATGGCGCGGTAGGTGTCGGGCAGGTTGTTGCAGCGGTGGGTCCGGCGCAGGAGTTGTTTCCAGCGTTTGTGGTCGGCCAGGGCGTGTACGACGGTGACGCGGTCGGAGGAGTGCTGGTGGCGGGCCTGTTCCCAGCGGGCGTGGACGCCGGCCAGCGCGCTCTTGTTCGGTTTCCTCAGCGGCGTGATCGCCTGCCCGGGGCGATCGCGTCGCAGGCCGAGGTAGCCGTCGTCGAGGAGGACCTCCACGTCGGGGAGGTGTCGGAAGCAGTCGGCGATGCCTTCGTTCCGAGCGGCGGTCGCGTCGTGCATCCGCCCTGGCCGCAGGGCATCCGTCCACAGGGTGCGGCCCAAGTGGTCGGCGATCACGGTGGCCTTCATCGTGATCTGCTTCTTCTTGCCCGGCACGAAGGCCCGGCGTCCGCCGCGGCCGGCCGCGGGCCGGCGGACCTGGATCTCGGTGGCGTCCAGCCGCAGCTCGACGCCCTCGGCCTGCGCGTGGGCAAACACATCCGCCAAGGTCCGCAGGCGCACACCGGGCCGGTCGGGGACCGCACAGCCCCGTCGGGCGAGCAGGGTGCGGATCTCCCCGATCCCCCGGGTGACGGTGGAGCGGTCAACGCCGAACAGCAGTCCCAGCACCGCATGCGGAAGGTCGTGCCGCAGATGGATCAGCGTGGCCACCACCCGGTCGGTGAAGACGAGTTGGTGACGGGCACCGGCGCCCACAGCCCGCTTCCTCGCCCCGCCCCGCGCCTCGTGGCGGCGTCCCTCAACCACGGCCTGCCAGGGCTCGGCCAACTCGGCGATCAGACTGCCCAGATGCTGCCGGGAGACACCCGTGAACAGCCGATGCGTCAGAACCGCCCGATTGACCATGATCCGCACGCCACGATCATGCCGCTCCCCAGCGCGGCCACCTCACCCGCTATCACGCACCAACTCGTAAGGCATCATCTCATTTGGGAGTTTTCGGGTTCAGATGAGGACTGCGGCGATGCTGGTGAAGTGGTCGGCCTTGCGCTCGTGGCCGTGGTGGAGCTGGCGGAGGCCGCTGAGGCAGGCGCCGGTGCGCTCAATGAGCTTTTTCAGCTGCTGCTCAGCGGGGCCTCCGTTGACGGCTGCCAGGACCAGCGAAATGGTGCTCAACCTTACTGGTCGGCGCCCCGGCGACGTCCCCCGATCGGTGGCCGCTCTGAAACGGCTCAATCACTCCTCGGTAGTTGCCGTAGTGGTAGCCGGTCGCTGTTCGGGGCTTCGCCGGTCCGTGGTCGGCCTCGTCGCTCTGGTTAGGCTCCGATCTTGTCCGAGGCGAGTGCGGTGCCCTCTACCCGGGCGCGGATCTTGGCGAACGCCGTGTCGCGGGAGGTGGAGCGGTCGTCGGCGAACGGTGCGAAGCCGGCGTCGTCGCACGTGCCGAGCTGGTCCACCGGGATGTGGCGGGCCGCTGCCAGTACCCGGTCGCGTACCTGCTCGGGCGTCTCGACGCGCGGGTCGATCGGGTCGGTGACCCCGACGAAGACCCGGATGCCTGGCCGCAGTTGCTCGGCGATGCCGCTCAGGACCCGGTCCGGGTCGGGCTCGCTGGCCAGTTGGAGGTAGAAGTTGCCTGCGGTGAGCTGGAACAGGTGCGGCAGCAGGGCGGCGTAGTCGACGTCGAGGCTGTGGGTGGAGTCCTGGTCGGCGCCGGGGCCGCTGTAGACGCCGATCCGGGTGCGCTCGGCTTCGCCGAAACGGGACAGCACCCGGTTGTTCAGCTGGACGAACTCTCGCAGCAGCCCACCGCTGGGGTCCAGCTTGAGGGTCAGGCGGGCCTCCTCGAAGTCCAGTTGGACGACGTGCGCGCCCGCGTCCAGGCAGCCGCGGATGTCCGCCTCGGCTTCGTCGACCAGGTCGTCGAGGAACTGCTCGCGCGGGTAGCCGGCGATCCCGTCCCGGGGGTAGAGGAGGCTCAGTGCGGAGGGCGCGGCGACGGCCTGCTTCACCGGGACGTGCGCGTACTTCATCGCGGCTTGCACGTACTCCCCCGCGTGCGTCTTGTACCGGAAGGGTGCGGAGGTGAGGCGGGGCAGCTGACGTTGGTGGCCGTCGGCGAATGGGATCACGACCCCGTCGGAGGCCAGCGTGGACAGCCCCTCGACCGGATAGGTGAGGAAGCCGGGCTTGGCCTGCTCGCCGTCGGTGACCACCGGCGACCCGGCGGCCTCCAGCGCCTTGACGGTCTCGCGGACGGCCTGGTCCTGGAGCGCGGCGAACGCCGCGCCGTCGAGTCGACCGGTCCGGAAGTCCGAGAGCGCGTCAAGCAGTTCGGCCGGACGCGGGATGCTGCCGATGAGTTCAGTAGGGATCATGCCGGGCAGCGTAGAAGCAACAGCGGCACAACCGGCGCGGACACGTGCCAGATCGCGGCATCGGCCACCTTCGGGGGAAGATGCGCCTCTCGGTTGACCCCGCGGGCGCGAAGACACCATCGCCGCTCCCAGGGTCCGCGGTCGGAACCGTGCCGACCAGCCACACGCCACCGGGCTGGGGAGCGGCACGCCTGCCGGTCCCCGTGCCGCCGTCGGCCACCGCGCCTTCGTCGAAGCCGCTGTGGTCCACCAGCCGCTTCTGCGCAGGGGTGAGCTTCGCCCACTCGGCGTCGCACAGCGCGGTGTCGCCTTGGCGACCGCCGGTCTGGACGATATGGAGCTGGGCATACCGGCCGACGACCTTCGAGGCTTCCCGGTGCTGGGCGGCATCGTCGGTGAACTTGGCGGCCCACTCGGGGGTTCCGGCGGACGGCGACGTGGCGGCCGACGGCACGGAGCCGGCAGCACCAGCCGGTTGGTGCTGCCCGCTGCTGTTGGACGTGCAGGCCGCCAGGCCACCGAGAAGTACGAGTCCTGCTACTGCGGCACAGAGCCGCACCCCACCCTTGATCATGGACGGAGAACGTAGCAGGGTCCACGAACAATCCGCGACGGAACTGTGCTTCCGTCTCACCCTGCGTCCAACCACCCCCACCACACTGTCCAGACCCGTGAATTGCACCAATACCTGCGTTGGCGCAATGCCGATGCCCGCCACCCCGACGTCCTGGCCGCCCAACGTAAGGAGCGCGCTCGCATCCGTAGCGAGAAGGGCATCCGGTGGGGCGGACGCCCGAGGGCGCTGGCGTCATGACCGGCGAAACCACGGGCGCACCCCTGCGGGTAGCATCGTGTCCGGTCGCAACTGGCGAAGGTGGAGAACCACCGGGGAGCGGCCGGTTTCCCGCGTGAGCGTCGACCGCCTGGGCGCCTGCGTCAGTGATGTCCCGCTGACCCAGGAGGCTATGACGTGGATCTGCGCTATGGGATCAACCCGCAGCAGGCGGCGGCGACTACCGCGCCCGTGCAGCTCGGCCGATGGCCGGTCCGGGTGTTGCAGGGAAGCCCGTCCTACATCAACATGCTGGACGCACTCAACAGCTGGCAGCTGGTGCTGGAGGCGAGCCAGGTCCTGAACCGGCCGGCCGCTGCCTCCTTCAAGCACGTCTCGCCCGCTGGTGCGGCCGTCGCCGGCCCCGTCGATGACGTCACCGCAGAGCTCTACGGCATCGACCGCGACAGCGTCGGCGCGCTCACCAGCGCATATCTGCGTGCCCGCGACGCCGATCCGAAGTCCTCTTACGGCGACTTCGCCGCCGTGTCGCACCCGGTCGACACCGAGCTCGCCGAACTCCTGTCCCGCGTGGTCTGCGACGGCGTCATCGCCCCTGGTTACGCTCCCGGCACCGTTACGACGCTCAGCAAGAAGAAGAACGGCCGCTTCCTGGTCATGGAAGCGGACCAGGCGTTCAGCCCCCCGCGACAGGAGACACGGGAGGTGTTCGGCCTGCGGCTGTCACAGCAGCGCGACGAGGTGGCGCTGTCCACGGCTCTGCTGGACAACGTCGTATGCGGCACGCTGCCGACCACGGCAGCCGAGGATCTCCTGCTGGGCCTGGCGGTCCTGCGCTACACGCAGTCCAACTCCGTGTGCTATCTGCGCGGCGGGGCGACCCTGGGGATCGGTGCCGGCCAGCAGTCCCGCGTGGACTGCACCCGCTTGGCCGGCGCGAAGACTGACACCTGGTGGCTGCGACGCCACCCGGCTGTCCGTGCACTCGCCTTCCAACCGCACACCCGGCGCCAGGACCGGATCAACTGGCAGATCCGCTTCATCGAAGGCGACCTCACCCCTGACGAGAGCACACGCCTGTCGACAGCCCTGGCCGCACCCGCACCCCAACTGACGGACGAGCAACGCACGCAGTGGCTCGCGGGCCTGGCAGAGGTGGCATTCGTCTCGGACGGCGCGTTGCCATTCCGCGACAACGTCGACCAGGCCCACCGGCACGGCGTCGCCTACATCGCCGAACCGGGCGGATCAATCCGGTCCGTCGAAGTCGAGGACGCATGCCGCGAGCATCAGATCGCCCTCACCCGCACCGGGCTCAGGCTCTTCCACCACTGAGGACCTCGATCGAGGCCCCGCCCCACCCGGTGAAGACCTCAAGTCCACCCGCCCGGACATCCACCGGTCGGGCGTATCGGCAACACGGTGAACCATCCCGGTCAGGGTACTAGGTGTACTGACCCGTGAGGTTGGTGACGCGGCTGACGGGAGGCTTTCCCCGGAGCCCGGTGTGTCCGCGGTGGTGATTGTAGGTGTGGAGCCATCCGGGGAACGCTTCACGTCGCTCCTGCTCGGTGCGGTAGGGCCTGGCGTAGGCCCACTCGTCGAGCAGGGTGCGGTTGAACCGTTCGACCTTGCCGTTGGTCTGCGGCCGGTAGGGACGGGTGCGCTTGTGCGCGATCCCGTGGGCCGCGAGGGCGTCACGCCATAGGCAGGAGCGGTAGCAGGAGCCGTTGTCGGTCAGCACGCGCTGGACGGTGATCCCGGCGTGGGCGAAGAATTCCTGGGCGCGGGTCCAGAACGCGGTGGCGGTCTCCTTGCGCTCGTCGGCGAGGATCTCGCTGTAGGCCAGGCGGGAGCGGCCGTCGACGGCGTTGTGGAGGTAGCCGTAGCCGGCGCCGGAGCTGTTCTTCTTCCCGACGGGGCGACCCAGCGCCCGGTGGCCGCCACCGTCGGGGATGTTGCCGAGCTTCTTGATGTCGACGTGGACCGACTCACCCGGCGCGCAGTGCTCGTAGCGTCGGATCGGTCGGCCGGTGGCGCGGTCGAGATGCGCGAGCCGGGCGAGGCGGTAGCGGGTCAGCACGCGGTGCACGGTGGCCGGGTTGAGCTTCAGCAGGAAGGCGATGCGGGCCGGTCCCCAGCGTCGCAGGACGCGGCCCTTGATGATCCGCCGCTCGGTGCGGGTCGGGGTTCGGCGCGGGCTGTGGTGCGGCCGGCTGGAGAGGTCGCTCATGCCGGCTTCGCCGAGCCTGGGGTAGCGGTCCGCCCAGCGCCTGGCCGTGGTGGGTGAGACCTGGAAGCGCTCGGCGGCCCGCCGCAGCGGCCAGCCCTCCTCGACCACACAGCGGGCCAGGCGCAGGCGGCCGGCCTCGGTCAGCGGTGCGTTACGGTGTGACATGAGGGCCTTTCTGGGAGCCGGTGCAGATGTCGCAATCCACACCGAGCCAGAAGGCCCTCACTCATTTCAAGATCACCACACCGTGAACCCCGTCACCAACCTCCGTTGTCAGTACACCTAGCCGGGGGCGATGGCTGGTCCGTCGGCCACCGGCTCCGGCCTGCGCCCCGGCCGAGTGCTTGGCCGCACTGTCCGCCCGGCCCTGGCTGTTAGGAGTCTGCGTCCTGCCCACTGGCCGGACGTCGGGCGCTGTCGGCCCGGTCATGCATCGCCACGGCGGAAACCCGCCCCCGGACCCGACCGACAGCCGCGCACCGACACCGCCCTCGGACCCGCTGACGCCCCGCTGCGGATGCGCACCGTTCGAAAGTCTCGTGTCAGGGCTCAAGTTGGTCGCCTGTCGAATGTTTGTGCTGCTCGGGGATGTGCATGACGTGGTGTTCGATGGCGGCGGGGACGCTGTCGGTCACGGTGAGGATCTGGTCCGCTCCGGTGATGTCGAGCAGTCGGCGGACCTGGGGGCCGGGCGTGGCGAGAACAAGGGGGACGCCAGGCGCTTTGCTGCGCGCCCTGAACAGCTCGGCCAGGAAGGTGGAGTCGCAGAACTCCAGGTCGGAGAGGTCCAGGACCAGCAGGGGCGGGCGGTCGTGAAGCGCGGCGGCCAAGGCCATGCGCAGCTGGTGGTGGCTGGTGTAGTCGGCTTCGCCGGCGAGGTGGAGGACGCGGGCGGGGGTGGGGGTGGTGAGGGTGGTGATACGGAGAGGCCGGTCTGCGTTTGGGGTGGGCACGCAGTCAGCGTGCCACGGCGCTGGGAGGTGGGGCACGGGGTCGGCGGGGCGGTGGTGCCCATGTCCTGCCCGGCGTGCGGGCGTGCGGAGTTGCCGGGGCTGTGTTTTGCCAGGCAGGGGTTTTGTCAGGTCGGGCTGGGGCCGTGGTGTTCGAGGGCGGCGCAGATGCTGTCGGTCATGGTGAGGCCTGCTTCGGTGAGGTCGAGCAGCGGCGGGAGCTGGGGGCCGGGGGCGGCCAGCACGATTGGGACGGCATAGGGGTTGTGGTGGGCCCTGAGGAGTTCGTTCAACCACGCGGACTGGCAGAACTTCAGGTCGGAGAGGTCCAGGACCAGCAGCGGCGGGCGGGCCTCGAACTCGGTGGCCAGGGCTTGGCGCAGGTGGAGGCGCTGGTCAAAGTCCAACTCGCCGTGCAGGGCCAGGATCCGGGTGGGTTCGGGGGTGTTGAGGGTGGTGGGGTGGAAGGCCTTGCCGGGGTCCGGGGCTGGCATCCTCATCTCCCGTCAGCAGTGGGCTGGTAGGTCGACTGCTCGTTGTTGCGGTTCGGATCCGGGCAGACGACAGGGCCCGGGGTCGCCGGGCCCTGTCGCCCCGTGCCGGGCCGGCCGTGGCGGGTGGTGGTGATCCTCCGTCAAAACCGAGACCACCATTGATGCCCGGCTCGGACCACCCGCCAGTGCTCGGGTGGGTGCCGTCCGCGCGAGCGCGCGGACGGCACTCAGTAGGTCCACCGCGTGCGGTCGGGAAGCCGCGCGGGTCCCCGGCCGGTAGTGTCCGAGTCGGTCAGCTCAGGTCGACGTCGTCGACGTCGTACTCGCGGTCGTCAGCGCTGAAGCCGCCGTAGGCGCCGCCGTTGAAGTAGTCGGCCAGAGCCTGCCCGAGGACCTTGCGCATCTCGCCCTCGTCGTCGGCGAGGGCGAGGGCAGCGGCCTGGTCGCCGTTGAGGTCGAGGTAGATGTCTCGGGCCCGGACCGCGTCCGAGCCCTGGATCTCGAAGGCGTGGGTGCGCCCGACCCCGGCGGTGATCCCGGAGTGGGCGCCGAGCTTCTACCTCAGTTTCCCCGGCCGCGGCGTCCAGCTCTCCGCCCGGCTCCTCGCGGAGTTCGGTGACGACCCGACGCGTTTCGCCGACGCCCGCGGCCTGAAGGCGTGCGCCGGATCGGCCCCGATCATCCGGGCCTCCAGCATGAAAAGCTACGTCGGCCGCCGCCTGGTGAAGAACAACCGGCTCCTGCACGCCGGCTTCCGTGGGCCTTCTCCGCGCTCCGCACCTCACCCGGCACCGACGCCCGCTACCGCCGCCGACGCGAGAAGGGCGACCGGCACGCCGGCGCCCAGCGCAACCTCCTGAACCGCCTGCTGGGCCAGCTCTACCACTGCCTCCAGAACGGCCTGACCTTCGACGAGAACACGGCCTTTCCTGCCCTGACTCCCGTCCCATCCACAGCCTGACCAGCAGTTTCAGTTCCGCACGGCTAGAGCTGTTGTCACATCGGTGAGGCAGACTGCCCGCCATGACAACGGATGACCACGATGTCCCGACCGCCTGGAGCCGCATCAAAACCTGGCTCGCCGCGCACGTCCGACGGGGCCCCCTGCGGCCTGCGTCGGATGCCGCGCGCTTGGACGCGCTCGAAGCGGACCTCGGCGCGCCGCTACCCGCGGACCTGCGAGCCTGGTGGCTGCTGCCCGACGTCAGCGCGAACTACTGGATTCCTGGCGAGTTCGCCCCGGTCTCGCTGGACGAAGCCTTGGAGACCCGCGAAATCTGGCTGCTGGTCGCCGAGCAGGAAGGCGAGTCATTCGACGAGAACGGCCAGCCCGAGGGGCGTTATCTGCGTGAGTTCATGCCGATCGCCCTGAGCCCCGGCGGTGACGGACTGATCGTCGATCTGCGCCCTGGTGACACCCGCGGAGCAGTGCTCCTCTGGGACCACGAGAGTTGGATCCTGGATGTCCCTCATTGGGCCTCGGTCGCCCCGATGCTCGAGGACATCGCCCAAGCCCTGAAAGCCGGGACGCCCGTGCTGCTGAGCCATGCAGCCCTGGGCGGCTCGCAGGCACCTGGCATTGCCACAGTCGACGGCGAACTCGATCTCGCCTGGCAGCCCGCCACCGCACGTTGAGGCGCTTCAGCTTGACGCCTCAACACCCTGAGATGTCTGTGCCCGCCGGTCCGGCGCCTGTCTCCGGGGCCGGTGGGCGTGACCTGGGCGGCCCCGGAACGGTTGTCCGGGAGTGAGCTCCTCCTCCCCCGCCCGGGTGCTCGGCACCGGGCTGGCCGCCCTGATCCCGACCGTCGGCACCGCCGACGTCGACCCGGTCGCCGCCGCGACCGGCCGGCGCGTGGTCGCGCAGCTGCTGCAGCTGGATACGGTCGAGGTGCCGGTGGCGGTGGTGAATGCGGCCGTGGACCTGTTCGGCTTGCTGGCCGACCATCCGGACCCGCAGGCCCGCGAGGCGGTCGGCGCGGTGGTGGAGCGCCTGCGCGCCGCCGCCGAGAGCGCTGGATCGGGTGTCCTCTGACAGCCGACCTTGACCGATTGCCAAGTGAATTTGACCGCTCGACTTCGGTGTTCTTCCTGAACCCCTGCCGAGTTTCCGGCTCAGGACGCTAGCGGAGCGCGTTCGCCAGCGACTGGGTCCGGACACAGGTGAACCCGACGCCCCAGTCGTCGCGGTCGTCGCAGCGCAACTCCCGGTCGCCGAAGGCGTCCAGCAAGTCCTCCAGCGGGACGACGGTGCCCTCGGCCTCGGGCTCCGCGACGTGCAGCACCTCTATCGCTCCCTCGCGGACGAGCCGGGCCAGTGGCGCGAGCTCCGCCGCCACGTACGCCCGCAACTCCTCGCCCTCCAGCCCGGACGGCAGATCGCCGAGGATCCCGAACGGTCCGGTCAACCAGCCACTCGCTTCCATCGCACACACCCAGACCCGCTCCTCGTGCTCCGTCAGGTCCACCTGATGGACGGCGGGCTTGGCCTCCGGACCATACGCCCGGTCCTCCCAGCGGCGGCGCCCCTCATCGGTCGCGCGCAGGGAAAGGGCAGGCAAACCGGACCACTCGTCCCAAGGCCACACCCACGTTTGCGGGTCGGCGACCAGTTGCTCCAGTTCCGTGCCCGTCACCTCCGGGCTGTCCTCCTGGACGAACCTGGTCCCGAGGGCCCGGCGCACCGTCAACCACCCGCCCGCGACCAATCTGAGCACCGCCTCCGCCAGCTCCGGCACCCGCTGCGGCTGCTCCTCCGGCGAGCCCGCCCAGCGCAGCACGGCCGTGACGTGCCGCGCGCTGCCGCGCAGGGAATGGTCGGCGACAGCGCGCCGGACCAGCACCTGCTCGGTGACAGTCAGTTCATCCCAAGTCTCCATGGCGGGCGATCCTGGCACACCTTACCCGCTCCGACCCGCAGAGTTTTCGCCTGCGGATCCGGATCCGGATCCGGCGGAACCGCCGATACGTGCTGGTCAGAACCCCGCTCAACGGCCACGCCCGGCGAGACAATCAAGGAACCGTGAGGCAGTACACCGGACATCTCTGGCAACATCCCGCTCCAACCACACCACCCCACGTCACAGCCACGCATCACCGAAATGACGATCCGTCACAGCGGTGGCCGTGCGGGCCGGGAGTGGGAGAGAATCCGGCAGCGACCGACTGGGGGATGTTCATGGCACACCGTCCGCTGCTGATGCTGGACGTCGACGGGCCGATAGCACCGTTCGACCGCATCCTCCGCCCCCGAGGCTACCGGACCCACCGGGTGCCCTCGCAGACGTGGAGGCAGCGGCAGCTCGACAAGGGCGTGAGCGACCCGAAGCCGCTGCGGGTCTGGCTGAACCCCACCCACGGGCAGTCCCTCCTCTCCCTGCCGTACGACCTGGTGTGGGCGACCGCCTGGCGGCACGAGGCGGACGAGCACCTGGCGCCGCTCCTCGGCCTACCCAAACTCCCCTACGTGAACTGGGAGTCGATGAACCACAAGGACCCGGACGGGCTGCACTGGAAGACCCGGCAACTGGTCTACTGGGCCGACCAGCAGCCCTTCGCCTGGGTGGACGACGAGATCGGCCCCCAGGACACCGAGTGGATCGCCGCCAACCACCCGGGCCGGGCACTCACCCTGAAGATCGACCGTCGATACGGGCTGCGACCGGAGCACTTCGCCCAACTGGCGGACTGGGCCGAGGAGATCGACCGCTGAAGCCGTGAGGCCGATACCCGATACCCGATGGCCGACGAGCGCCTCGGTCAGGTACGGGGAGACCCGGCGTGGGCTCCGCCCAGGGACCCGCGCTGGGCAGTCCGGCGAGTGACCAGCTCGCAGCCGGCCCCTCGTTCCGCACCATCAGGACCGAATTCATGGCGCGCCGTGTCCGACCGCCGCTGGTGGGCTGCCGGCAGGGCTTGACGGCCTCGGCGAGCCCTGCCGGGTCAGGGGTTGTAGTAGCCGGTCACGTAGGTGCGGTCGAAGCGATGGGCCTCCAGGTCCGCGCGCTGGACGGACCACTGCATTTGCGTGCCTTCCCGGTCTGCGACATCCGCGTCCCAGTGAGCCAGCGCAACCCAGTCCTCGGGGTCGCCCGACACCGGCTCACCGCCGCCCCACCGCCCTTGCTCGGTCTGCTGCACAGCGCAGCTCACGATCTCCTCCAGCGGGTCCGGGTACGCCGCGTAGCCGCCGAGCTGCAGATGCCGGTTCCTGCCCGCGACGTCCCGCCAGACAGCCTGGAGCCCGTCCTGGTGCGGGAACCCGTCAGGTGATTGGTCCGGCAGGTCCGGTTCGGCCGTGACTCTCAACTCGCCCTGCGGGAAGTTGTCGAAGTTCTCGCGGAACTCGCCGACGTAGTTGTCCCCGTAGGCCGTCCAGGCATATCTGTCGCGCTCTGTCACCGGGGTGCCGGCCGGAACATAGACGGCATGGCCGCGGTTGTCGCCGTCCCATAGCTCCCAGATCTCGGCGAAGAGCAGCAGGCGTCCGTCCGGCGGCAGAGGCAGGTCCGTCGAGCCCTTCGGCAACGCGGCGAAGTCGATGTACCCGACGTACGGATGCCTGGGGTCCGGGACGTCGGCGGGCAGCAGCAGTGGCCCGCCGAACCTCCCCGCGACCGGCCCCTCTCCGTCCAACCTGAGGATCGCACAAGGCCGGGCGTGGCCGATCCACCGGTCCACCTCCTCCGCCGGTATCGGGTCCACCCTGTGGAACACACTGCCCACCTCAACGGCCCGCGTACGAAAGGGAATCAACGCTTCACGAAGCTCATCTGTCACACCGTCAAACGTAGTCGCCGACACCGATACTTGCCCGGGCTGCCCGAGGCAACTCGTAGCGGTGGCACCCTTGATCATCGTGAGTTGCGTGGCTGACGATGAGACGGTGGCGGCTGGTCACAGCGTGGATCCCGTCCGCTGGCGGGAGGCGTTTGTCGAAGCACTCCAGGCGCGGCATACAGAACAGACATCTCATCCGGCCCCTGCCGAGGTCGGCACCGGCCGACCTCGGTGCCTATTAGGGGCTACAGCTCCCGCAGGATCCGCGCCTACCTGCGCAGGCGAGGCATCCAGCACACCATCCCCGAACGCATCGACCAGGCGACCGGCCGCCTCGAGCGAGGCTCACGCGGCGGCCGCCCACCCGCCTTCGACCGCCGCACCTACCGGCTCCGCAACGTCGTGGAACGCCGCTACAACCGCCTCGAGCAATGGCGGGGCCCTGGCCACCCGCTACGACAAAACCAGCGAGTCCTACCAGGCCACCGTCATCCTCGCATCGATCCTGCTCTGGATCTGATCTTTGACGACGGACCCTATAGCGCTGTTGGTTCTGCCGCCACGAGGCCTTGTGCCAGACGGGCGCATTGCGAAATTGTCTGGCGGGGCGACGCTCCGGTCCCCACTGGTCGATCCCGGGAGGGACCATGTCAAGCTCGGATAGACCGCGCAGGCAGCTGACAGTGGTGGGCGTGCCCCTGGTCGCTGCGGTCTCGATGCTGGTCGTCTGCGCGGGCGGGTTCGTCGGCTTCGTTCTCGTCATTGCGCAAGGAATGTCGGACCCGGCTCCTGGGGCCACGTCCGACCCGTCCGTGTACTGGCCCGCGCTGCTCCTGGGCGCGACGCTGTCGCTCCTCTCGCTCGGTGCCGTGATCGGGTTCCTCGTGCTGAGACACCGAGGCCGCCGACGCCTGGGGCAAGCGGGCCTGGTGTTCCTTGCATTTCTCTACGCCCTCGGGCTGCTGGCTGGCCAGTTCACGAGGTAGCCGTCCTGCTGACGATCCTGGTGGTGAGAGTTGGCGACGGTGAACTGTTGCAGCGTCCCGGACCAGCCGGCAGGCCCAGCAACCCGGGGTGCCGTCCGCGCGCTCGCGCGGACGGCACCCACGCTCCCCGGCCACGGCGCCCCCTGGCGCATCTCCCCGGACCGAGTGGGCGAGGCGGTCCGGGCCGGGTCGCGAGGACGCGGCCCGGCGGACACCTAGTACTCCAGCCGGACTTCTCCATTCCTGCTGGTCAACGGCTTGGGATTGGGGGTGTAGCGGGCGGGCGTCAGGTCAGGGGCGGTCTTCATGGGGCCGCCCCTCGATCGTGTGCAGTCGTCGTTGGTAGTGGCACGGCGGGCGACGGCCTGGTGTTGTCGGCGCCAGGTTGACCATTTCAGGGCATGAGCGCGAAGCGATTGCCGCGCGGGCCGCTGGCCGGACTGGAGGGCGTCCGGGCGCTCCGGCGGGTCCAGGAACGGCGGCCGGGCCCGCCCAGGGCGGCTACGCGCGGCCCTGGAGGCCCTCGGGGCTAGGGCAGGATCCCTTCGGCCCCACCGAGCTGTTCTCCGCCGTCGACCCCACCGCGGCCGCCGTCGCCGCCGCGCACTGGCTGGCCGCCGCGGCCGAGGTCGCCGGGAGGACTGATCCCGCACCGGCGCGCGGCGGTCAGTCGTGGGGGACGACGGCGACCGGGGCGGTGCAGTGGTGGACCGCCGCGTGGGCGACCGCACCGAGCCGGGTGCCGAGGCGGTGCTCACGGCGGCCCACCACGACCAGGTCGGCCCGGAGCGAGGCGGCGACCAGCGCGTTCGCGGCACCCCCGGTCCTGGTCTCGGCGACCGATTCGACGTCGGGGTGCGCCGCCCGGACCGCGGCGAGGGCCTTGGCCAGGGCGTCCCCGACCTCGGCGCCCCGGAGTTCGACGTCCTCCTGCGGCGGCACCCAGCCCGCCGCCGTCCAGAACGGGACCATCTCCCACCCGTGCACCGCCCGCACCCGGGCCCCCCGGCGCTCGGCCTCGGCGAACGCGAACTCCAGCACCGCCGCCGAGGACTCACCGGCCACGCCGACGACGATCTCGGGACGGTCGGTACCGGCGACGGGGGCGGCGGGCGCGCCGTCGCGGACCAGGACCACCGGGGTGGTGCTGCGGGCGGCGACGGCCAGGCCGACGGAGCCCACCAGCAGGCCGGCGAAACCGCCGAGGCCGCGCGAGCCCAGCACCACGAGCCGGTGCTCCGCGGCGCGGCCGAGCAGGGCGTCGACGGGGTCGTCGGCCACCGCCTCGGTGACGACGTCCAGACCGGGGTGGACGTCGCGCAGCCGGTCGGCGACCTCGTCCAGCTCCGGCAGGGCGCTGTGTCGGGGGGCCGCGGCGGCGGGCCGGTCAATCCGGGCCGAGCCGAGCCAGGGCCAGGCGTGGACGATCCGCAGCGGCTCGCCCCGCTGGGCAGCCTCGGCGGCGGCCCAGCCGACCGCCGCCTCGGCCCGCGCCGATCCGTCGAACCCGGTCACGATTCCGTGGGCCATGGCCGTTCCCCTTCCATCGGGCGGTGACCAGGTGTCCCGCCTCCGGGTTCCATGCTGCGGCTGGCGGCGGCCGCCCCCACAGGGCCCGACAGTCCCTCGCGCAGGCCCAAGGTCCCTTTTCGCAGCGGGACTTGGGGCGAGCCCGGGCGGCGGCTGAGTGCTCAGCGCAGCCAGCGGCGGGTCCGGACCACCGGCAGGGCCGCCCACCACCGGCCAAGGCCCCAGCAGTCACCGGCCTGCGCGGCCGCGAGGACGACCAGCAGGAGGGCGTAGAGCAGGTGGTAGTCGACGAGCGGGTTGGTCGATCCGCTGGGCGCCCCGCCAGCCAGGTGCCGGGCGGGGGGCCACTCGGCCGCCCACATCATGGCGAGCAGCAGCGTTCCCGACAGCGCCGCCGGGCGCAGCGCCACGCCCGCGACCAGGGCCGCCCCGATGCCCAGCAGGCCGAGCATGAACAGCCAGTCCACCCACGGCTGGCCGGCCCAGGCGTGGAAGGTGGACCGCAGCGGGCCGGCCGCGACGTGGCTGAGGAAGCCCTTGGTCGGCGAGCCGCCCTCGACCCAGGCACCGGCGGACTTGGTGGAGTAGCCGAGCCCGAACATCTTGTCGAGGAAGGCCCAGAGGAAGACGGACCCGAGGGCCACCCGGGCGGCGGCGAGCGCCCGCCGGGCGGCCTGGTGGCCGGGGCCCGCGGTGCGGGGGTCGATCGGGGTGTGGGTCGGTTCCGCGGTGGACGTCATGGCGGTCTCCTCGCCTGCGCTGTCGGTCCGTCAGGAAGCCCTGGACGGCGTGGGTTCGAGCTCCGTCCGGCGGACGGGCGGCCCGGGACCAGGATCCGGGGCGCGGCCCCGTACCGCGCCGGGCCGTTGGTCACCGCCCGGCCGCCCGTTCGGCCCCCGTTCGGCAGGTTGGGGGCACGGGTCTCCGCCGACGGGACCGTCGGCCCCCCGGCCCGGCCCCAGCGGCCCTACGGTGCCGGACGCCGCCGGACGAAGGTGGAGTCACCAACGGGAACCAGGAGGCACACCGTGCAGGATCAGAACGCGGTACCGCGCAGGATCGTGGTCGGGGTGGACGGGTCCCCGTCCTCCGTGGCCGCGCTGCGCTGGGCCGTCGGGCAGGCGCACGCGGTCGGCGCGGCCGTCGAGGCGGTGACCGCCTGGCAGCACCCGAATGCGCCGGGCTGGTCCGGCCACCCCGACGACGAGGACTTCGCCGCCGGCATCGCGCGCAAGACCCTCGACGCCGCCGTCGCCGAGGCGATCGGCCCCGGGCAACCGGTCCAGGTCGCCGCCCGGGTGGTCAAGGGCGGCGCGGTCCTGGCCCTGCTGGCCGCAGCGCGCGACGCCGAGCTGCTGGTCGTCGGCAGCCGCGGCCACGGCGGGTTCGCCGGGGCGCTGCTGGGTTCGGTCGGCCAGCACTGCGTCCAGCACGCACCGTGCCCCGTCGTCGTGGTCCGCCACGACGCGGCCCGGCCCTCCGCTCGATGACCCGCGACCGCGTAGGAACAGCAACAGGAAGGACAGCGACGATGCGACATCGAAGCGTGGGACAGCTGATGACCCGTCGGGTGGTGAGCGTGCGGCCCGGCACCGGGTTCAAGGAGATCGCCCGGCTCCTGGCCGAGCACGACATCACCGCGGTTCCCGTGCTGGACGCCGAGGACCGGCCCGTCGGGATCGTCTCCGAGGCGGACCTGCTGCTCGGCGAGTGCGCCCGGGAGGACCCGTCCGGACTGCTGCTCACCCCCGGTCTGTCCCCCGAACAGGCCGCCCGCAGCCGGGCCACCACCGCGGGCGGGCTGATGAGCCGTCCGGCGCTGTGCTGCCGCCCCGAGTGGACGGTCGTGGAGGCCGCCCGCCGCATGCAGCACGGGCACCTCAAGCGGCTCCCCGTCGTCGACGAGGCCGGACGGCTGATCGGCATCGTCAGCCGCGGCGACCTGCTGCGGGTCTTCCTGCGGCAGGACCGGGCGATCCGAGAGGAGATCCGCCACGACGTCCTCGACGAGGCGATGGGCCTGCCCCCGGACGGCTTCGGCGTCGCGGTCGAGGAGGGCCGGGTCACCCTGACCGGCACGGTGGAGCGGCGCAGCCTCGCCGACGTGCTGGAACGCCTGTGCCGCAGCGTGGACGGCGTCGTGGACGTCACCGTGCTGCTCGACCACGGCACCGACGACACGGCGGGCGTCGGCGCGGAGCGCTGAACCTCTCCGGTGGGCCGCACTGGGGCGGGAACGTGTCCGATCAGCCGTACCGTCCCCCTCGGTGGACCTGGGAGGACGCCAGGACCGCGGCGAGCGCCGCCGGGAGCCCGGCGAGGGCGAGTGCCAGCGGGAACCCGGACAGCCACCACTGGACGCGGTCGCTGCCTCGCCTGAGCGGGTTCTCCCGCCGTCCCGGGCTCGTGTGCATCGCGCCCGCGTCCTCGATCGGCCGACCGGCTCCCCCGTCTCCCCTCCAGGCTCCCGGGGACCGGCGCGGTGCCGCTTGGTCCGAACGGCCTTTTTCCGTACGGCAACGGGCCCGGGGCGCGCTGAGGACGACGGCGGTCGCTGGAACCGGTCGGTACGGCTTCGCGTGCCACCGGCCCCGGCTGCCGTGCCCTTTCCGGCGGTGATCGTCCCGGCGGGCCGCCCATCGAACGTGTTCCCGGCGGGACCGCGGTGGGACGGTGGCGCATCCCGGCCGGCAGGTGCGCCGACACAGGTCCTACGTCCGGGGGGCCGTCCCGGCGTTCCGGCGGACGCGGGCGGTGGTGCGGTGGTAGAGGCGGGTGCCGACGGTGTGCCAGAGCAACCGGGCCGGGGGCGGCATCTGGGAGAGGAACAGGTGGCGTTCCTGGGCGGTGGCGTCCTCGAGGATCGCGCCGAGGAAGATCAGGAGCTTGGTCTTGGGGACGCTGCGTCGTCCGCGTTCGCCGACCTCGGACCACTCGCGGGCCGTGATGTGATCGGCCATCAGGGGCAGGAGATGTTCCTCCTCGTCGTCCATGTGGGCCGCGGCGTGCCGGTCGAGTGCGCGGAGGGCCTCGGCGAGGCGCAGGGCGGTGTCGCGGTCGGCGCGGGCGCGCCAGTGGTGCGACAGTTCGGTGGCCGCGGCCAGCGCGTCGGCGACGGCCTCGTGCTGGTGGGCCATCCGCGCGACGACGTCGGTGCCCGGGGCGGCGCGCTCGCGCAGCTTGGGCCACAGCAGGTCGTCCTCGCCCTCGTGGTGCTCGCCCAGGGCGCCGAGGACCAGGTCGAGGTGGTCGGCGAGGACGGCGGTGCGCCGCCGGTCGCCCGGGGCGGCGGTTTCGACCAGGTCGGCCAGGAGCGGTACCTCACGGCGGAAGACGCGGTGCAGGATCACCATCTCCTGCGGGTCCAGGCGCGTGTCGGCGGTGGCCTGGCCGGCGGTGGCGGGCATCGTGGTCCACTTCGGTGGGGGAACGGTGATCGTTCCGGGGAGCCGAAGCCTAGCGGTCCCGGCGCTGCCGTCGGCCGTCGGACCGGGGCGCCCACCGGTGGACGGTCACACGGCGTGCAGGCCGTGGGCGGTGAAGCGCGTACGGGCCGCCTCGACCTGTTCGGGCGTCGGGGAGGGCGTCCCCGCGAGGGTGAACTCGCGGCCCAGCGCGGTCCACTTGGCCGCGCCGAGCTTGTGGAAGGGCAGCACGTCGACCCGGGAGACGTTGCCCAGCGAGGCGGCGAACGCGGCCACCCCTTCGACGTTGTCGGCCGGGTCGGTCAGGCCGGGGACGAGGACGAAGCGGACCCAGACGTCCTTGCCGAGGTCGGCGAGGCGGCGGGCGAAGTCCAGGGTGGGCTCCAGCGGGCGTCCGGTGAGCCGCCGGTACAGGTCCCGGTCCCAGGACTTGATGTCCAGCAGCACGAGGTCGACGTCGGCGAGCAGGGAGCCGGTGGCGCGCGGGCCGAGGTAGCCGGAGGTGTCCAGCGCGGTGTGCAGGCCGAGTTCGTGCTTGAAGCGGTGGAACAGCTCGCCGGAGAACACCGGTTGGAGCAGCGGTTCGCCGCCGCTGACGGTGGCGCCGCCGCCCGCGGCGCGGATGAACGCGGTGTACTTCGACGCCTCCGCGACCACCTCGTCCGCGCTGGTGCGCTTCCCGTTGCCCGTCCGCCGGGTGTCGGGGTTGTGGCAGTAGAGGCAGTCGAGCGGGCAGCCCGCCAGGAAGGTGACGAAGCGGGTGCCGGGGCCGTCCACGCCGGTGGAGAGGTCCCAGGAGTGGACCGCTCCGGTGATCGGGCGCCGGGTGGCGGCACCGGCCGGTGTGGCGGCGGGGGCGGGCGGCGGGCCGGGCGGCAAGTCGGGTCCGGGCAGTGCGGCCATGGCGGGCTCCTCGGTCGGGGGCGCGGCCCGTCGGCCGGTGGGCCGGGGGCCGCGCTCCGCGCGGACGGCTACAGCGAGCCGTGGAAGGTGCGGTTGACGACGTCGAGCTGCTGCTCCCTGGTCAGCCGGACGAAGTTGACGGCGTAGCCGCTGACCCGGATGGTCAGCTGCGGGTACTTCTCCGGGTGCTCCATGGCGTCGAGCAGGGTCTCCCGGTTCAGCACGTTGACGTTCATGTGGAACCCGCCGACGGCCGTGTAGCCGTCCAGCACGCCCGCCAGGTTGCGTACCCGCTCCTCGGGGGTGCGGCCCAGCGCGTCGGGCGTGACGGTGTTGGTCAGCGAGATGCCGTCCTGCGCCGAGTCGTACGGCAGCTTGGCCACCGACATGGCGCTGGCCACGTAGCCGTGGGTGTCGCGCCCGTTCATCGGGTTCGCGCCCGGCGAGAACGGCTCGCCGGCCCGCCGCCCGTCCGGGGTGGCGCCGGTCTTCCGGCCGTACACCACGTTCGAGGTGATGGTCAGCACCGACTGGGTGTGCTCGGCGCCCCGGTAGGTGGGGTGCTTGCGCACCTTGCGCATGAACTCCTCGACCAGCCACACCGCGAGCCCGTCCGCCCGGTCGTCGTTGTTGCCGTACGCCGGGTACTCGCCCTCGACCCGGTACTCCACCGCCAGGCCCGACGGGTCGCGCACCGGGCGGACCTTGGCGTACCGGATCGCCGACAGCGAGTCCGCCGCGACCGCCAGCCCGGCGATCCCGCAGGCCATGGTGCGGCGCACCGCGCGGTCGTGCAGGGCCATCTCCAGGCGCTCGTACGCGTACTTGTCGTGCATGTAGTGGATGACGTTCAGCGCGTGCACGTACGTCCCGGCCAGCCACTCCAGCTGCCGGTCGAAGCGCGCCATCACCTCGTCGTAGTCCAGCACCTCGGATTCGATCGCCCCGGTGGCCGGGCCGACCTGCTCGCCGGACTTCTCGTCCCGGCCGCCGTTGATCGCGTACAGCAGCGTCTTGGCGAGGTTGACCCGGGCGCCGAAGAACTGCATCTGCCTGCCGACCTCCATCGCGGAGACGCAGCAGGCGATCGCGGTGTCGTCGCCGGAGCGCGGGCGCATCAGCTCGTCCGACTCGTACTGGACGCTGGAGGTGTCGATGGACACCTGCGCGCAGAACTCCTTGAAGCCGCGGGGCAGTTTCGGCGACCAGAGCACCGTCATGTTCGGCTCCGGCGCCGGGCCCAGGTTGTACAGGGTCTGCAGGTACCGGAACGAGGTGCGGGTGACCAGCGGGCGGCCGTCCGTGCCGATGCCGCCGATCGACTCGGTGACCCAGGTCGGGTCGCCGGAGAACAGCTCGTCGTACTCGGGGGTGCGCAGGAAGCGGACGATCCGCAGCTTGATGACGAAGTCGTCGACCAGCTCCTGGGCCTGGCTTTCGGTCAGCCGGCCCGCCGCCAGGTCCCGCTGCAGGTAGACGTCCAGGAAGGTCGAGGTGCGCCCCAGCGACATGGCCGCGCCGTTCTGCTCCTTCACCGCCGCCAGGTAGGCGAAGTACAGCCACTGGACGGCCTGGTGGGCGGTGCGCGCCGGGCCGGAGACGTCGTGGCCGTAGGACGCGGCCATCGCCTTGAGCTCCTCCAGGGCGCGGATCTGCTCGGCGAGTTCCTCGCGCTCGCGGATGGTGTCCTCCAGCGTGCGCGGGTCGCTGGGCGCCGCGTCCAGCGAGGCCTTCTCCTCGCGCTTGGCGGCGATCAGCCGGTCCACGCCGTACAGCGCGACCCGGCGGTAGTCGCCGATGATCCGGCCGCGCCCGTAGGCGTCCGGCAGGCCGGTGACGACGCCGGCCTTGCGGGCGGCCCGGATCTCCGGGGTGTAGGCGTCGAACACGCCCGCGTTGTGGGTCTTGCGGTACTGCGTGAAGACGCGCTCCAGCTCCGGGTCGACCGGGTAGCCGTAGGTCTCCAGGGCCCCCGCGACCATCCGCCAGCCGCCGTTGGGCATGATCGCCCGCTTCAGCGGGGCGTCGGTCTGCAGGCCGACGATCAGCTCGTTCTCCCGGTCGATGTACCCGGGCGCGTGCGCGGTGATGGTCGAGGGCGTGTCGTGGGAGACGTCCAGGACGCCCTTGGCGCGCTCCTCGGGGAACAGCGCGGTGATCCGCCGCCAGATCCCGGTGGTCCGCCCGGTCGGGCCGGCCAGGAAGGCGCCGTCGCCCTCGTACGGCGTGTAGTTCTGCTGGATGAAGTCCCGGACGTCGATCGCGTCGCGCCACAGGCCGCCCTTGAAACCGTCCCAGGCCCCGGTCGGCGCGGACGTGGCGGGGTGCTGCTGCGAGGTGGTCATCTCGGGTCTCCCTGTCTCAGCTCTGGTCGCCGTAGTAGGCCTGGGTCATCAACTGCTGCATGTCCCGCAGCATCGGCAGCCGCGGGTTCGCGGGCGCGCACTGGTCCTCGTAGGCGTTCATCGCCTGCTGCGGCAGCGCCGCCAGGAACGCCGCCTCGTCCACCCCGGCGTCCTTGAAGGAGCGCGGGATGCCGACCTTCTCGCGCAGCTCCTCCACCGCGGCCGCCAGCGACTCCACGCCCTGCTCGGGGCTCTCCGCGGGCAGGCCCAGCAGCCGGGCGATCTGCTGGTAGCGCTCCGGGGCCACGTAGCTGCGGTACTTCGGCCAGCTGGTCACCTTGGCCGGCGCCGCCCCGTTGTACCGGATCACGTGCGGCAGCAGCAGCGCGTTGGTGCGCCCGTGCGCCACGTGGAAGGTCGCGCCCAGGGTGTGCGCCATGGCGTGCACCACGCCCAGGAAGGCCGAGCCGAACGCCATGCCCGCGATCGTCCCCGCGTTGTGCATCTTCTCCCGCGCCACCGGGTCGCCGGGTCCGTCGGTGACGGCCCGTTCCAGGTTCTCGAAGACCAGCCGGATGCCCTGCAGCGCCAGACCGTCGGTGAAGTCGTTGGCGTACACCGACACGTACGTCTCGATGCAGTGGGTCAGCGCGTCGAAGCCGGAGTCGGCGGTGACGTCCCTGGGCAGGCGGGTGGTCAGCGCCGGGTCGACGATCGCCACGCTGGGGGTGAGCGCGTAGTCGGCGAGCGGGTACTTCTGGCCGGTGGCGGTGTCGGTGATCACCGCGAACGGGGTGACCTCGCTGCCGGTGCCCGAGGTGGTGGGGATGCACACCAGCTTGGCCTTCTCGCCCAGGTCCGGGAAGGTGAAGGCGCGCTTGCGGATGTCGAAGAACTTCTCCTTCAGGTCCGCGAACTCGACCTCCGGGTGCTCGTACATCAGCCACATCACCTTGGCGGCGTCCATCGGCGAACCGCCGCCCAGCGCCACGATGGTGTCGGGTTCGAACGCGCGCATCAGCTCCGCGCCCCGGCGCACCGTGTCGATGCTCGGGTTCGGCTCGACGTAGTCGACGACCCGCACCTCGACCGGCTCGCGACGCCGGTCCAGCACGGTGCGGATCCGCTCCAGGTGGCCGATCTCCACCATGGTCCGGTCCGTGACGACCACGACCCTGCGGGCCTTCGGCATGCTGGTCAGGTACTTGACGGAGTTGCGCTCGAAGTAGATCTTCGGCGGGACCTTGAACCACTGCATGTTGGTGTTGCGCCGCCCGATCCGCTTGACGTTGATGAGGTTCAGCGCGGACACGTTGCCCGACACCGAGTTGTGGCCGTAGGAGCCGCAGCCCAGCGTCAGCGACGGCGTGAACGCGTTGTAGACGT
Organism: Streptomyces sp. TLI_171; assembly: GCF_003610255.1. Lineage (GTDB taxonomy): Bacteria > Actinomycetota > Actinomycetes > Streptomycetales > Streptomycetaceae > Kitasatospora. Next base: position 88,104 of record NZ_RAPS01000002.1, read on the forward strand.
CGCCGATGCCGCCCTGCGAGCTCGGCGCGTTCCAGATGATCCGGCAGGCCTTGACCGCCGCGCCGAACTCCTCGGCGAACGCCGCGTCCTCGGTGTGCACCGCCGCCGAGTGCCCCAGGCCGTGGAACTCCACCATCCGCTGCGCCAGTTCCACGCCCTGCGCCCGGGTGTCCGCCCGCAGCACCGCCAGCACCGGGCAGAGCTTCTCCCTGGTCAGCGGCTCGCCCTCGCCGACCCCGCCGACCTCCGCCAGGATGATCGAGGTGTCGTCCGGCACCTCGAAGCCCGCCGCACGGGCGATCGCCGACGCCGACCGCCCGACCACCGCCGCGTTCAGCTTCGCGCCCGCGCAGTCCCGGTCCTCGCCGACCCCGAAGAGGTGCCGCTCCAACTTGGCCTTCTCCTCGGACGTGGCCAGGTGCGCCTTCAGCCTGCGGAACTCGGCGATCGCCGCGTCGTGGATCCCGGCGTCCAGGATCACCGCCTGCTCGGAGGCGCAGATCATGCCGTTGTCGAAGGACTTCGACAGCACGATGTCGTTCACCGCACGCCGCAGGTCCGCGCTCTTCTCCACGTACGCCGGCACGTTGCCCGCGCCCACGCCCAGCGCGGGCTTCCCGCACGAGTACGCGGCCCTGACCATCGCGTTGCCGCCTGTGGCCAGGATCGTGGCGACGCCGGGGTGGTTCATCAGCGCCCCGGTCGCCGCCATCGACGGGTGCTCGATCCACTGCACGCAGTGCGCCGGGGCCCCCGCCGCGACCGCCGCGTCCCGGACGATCCGGGCCGCCTCCGCCGAGCAGTGCTGCGCCGCCGGATGGAAGGCGAACACGATCGGGTTGCGGGTCTTCAGCGCGATCAGCGCCTTGAAGATCGTCGTCGAGGTCGGGTTGGTCACCGGGGTGACGCCCGCGACCACGCCCACCGGCTCGGCGATCTCGGTGATCCCGTCGATCTCGTCCCGGCGCACCACCCCCACGGTCTTCGTCCGGCCCATCACGTGGGTGACGTTCTCGCAGGCGAAGACGTTCTTCACCGCCTTGTCCTCGAACACGCCGCGGCCGGTCTCCTCGACCGCCAGGGCCGCCAGCCGGGTGTGCGCGGCCAGCGCCGCCAGCGACGCCTTCTTGACGATGTGGTCGACCTGCTCCTGGGTGAAGGAGGCGTACTCCTCCAGGGCCTGGTGGCCGTTGCGGACCAGCGCGTCGACGGCGGCCGCCGCGTCGGCGGGAGCCGCCGCCGGAGGAGCGCTCGCGGGGGCCGGTTCGCTGTCGGTCTGCGGGCGGCGTGCCATGCTGACCACCTTTCGGATCGTGGTCCGGGATCCGGCGCTTCGCGGGCCGCTCGCGCCTTCGTTCCTCAGCCTTCCGCGCCCGCCCCTGCCGGGGATGCGCCGGATGGGGTACCCCGTTCGGCCGAAGGTCCCGGGTGCACCGGGCGCCCGGCGACGCGGCGCGCGGGCGGCCGGGACCGTGCGGGTCCCGGCCGCGGCCGCCGTCCGGTTCAGGCGTGCGGGACGACCGCCACCGGGCCGTGGGCGTGGTGGACGACCGCGTGCGCCACCGGCCCCGGCTTCGGCGCGGCCGTCGGGTGGGCCGGCGCGCGCCGGCCCAGGACCAGCAGGTCCGCGCTGCGCGACGCCTCCAGCAAGGTCCGGGCCGCGCCCCGACCGGAGACCTCCGCCTCGGTGCGCACCTCGGGGAACTTCCCCCGCCAGTGGACCAGCGCGTCCCGCAGGCGCACCGTCCTGGACTCCACCAGGGACCGGCGGATCTCCTCCGGTCCGACCGGGGCGTCGGTCCGCAGCGGCGCGTCCGGTTCGACCCGGCCCTCCAGTGCCCGCAACGGGACTCCGCGCCGTGCTGCCTCCTCGAAGGCGAACTCCAGGACGGCGTCCGACTGCCGGTCGCCCCGCAGGCCGACCACGACCCCGCCGCTCCCGCCGTCCGGGCCCGCGGCGCCCACCGGAACCAGGACGACGGGGCAGCGCGCCTCCCCCGCCGCGCGCAGCGCGACGGACCCCAGGAGCCGCCCGGTGACCACGCCCGGCCCCGTGGAGCCGAGCACCAACAGCCCCGCCCGCTCCCCGGCGGCAACCAGCGTGGACCACGGGTGCCCGGGGACCACCCCGCAGGAGACGTCCAGCTGCGGCAGCGCGTGCGCGATCTCCGCCCGGAGCGCCACCGCGAAGTCCGGCAGCCGCTCCGCGGCCGCCTCCGGGTGCGGCAGGCCGCTGCCCTCCGGCACCACGTGCACCAGCCGCAGCGGGACGCGGCGGCGCAGGGCGTCGGACGCCGCCCAGCGGGCCGCCGCAGCGCTCTCGGCGGACCCGTCGACACCGACGACCACGACGGAAACGGAATCGGACATGGTGCGACCTCCGGGGATCGGGCTTCGTCCGGGCACCCGTGCGCCCGGCTCCTCCCCGGCAGGTTCGTCCCGGGCCGGGCCCGGGGGCATGGGCCGGGCAGTACCCGGCGCGCGCCGAAGGTCCTCGGGCGGCCCGGGGCGCGGCTGCTCACCGCGGCCGTGCGCTCCGGTGAGCAGCCGCCCCCTCCGGGACCTTGGGCCCCGCCCGCGGGCCCGCCCGGCCCTGGGGCGGCGGGCCGTCCTCGGCGAGGCTGTCCGCGGTCCCGGGCGGCTGCGCCCGGGGGTCCCGCGACGACGGAAAGCAGGGCACTGCCATGAGCGAGTACATCCTGGCCGGTACCGACGGCTCGGCCGAGAGCGCCGCGGCGGCGCGGTGGGCGGCCGACCAGGCGGTGCGCCGCGGCCGCGCCCTGCGCCTCGTCCACGCCTGGACGTGGGGGGACGACGGCCACGCCGATCCCACCCGGCCGGCGGAGGTCCGGAACCTGACCGGACGCATGCTCACCGATGCCGCGCAGCAGGTGCGTTCGACCCACCCCGGACTGGAGGTGCACGCCGACCTGCTGACGGACGACGAGCCCGTGACGGCCCTCCTCGCCGCCGCGGCGGAGGCCGAGCTGCTGGTCCTCGGCTCGCTGGGCCTGGGCGGCTTCGAGGGCCTGCTGGTCGGCTCGGTCGGCCTCGCGGTCGCGGCGCGGTGCGAGGTGCCCGTCGCGCTGGTCCGGGCCCCGCAGCCCCGGCAGGACGGGGCCCGCGACACCGCCGAGGTGGTCGTGGGTGTGGACACCCGTGCCCCGGCGGACGAGGTCCTCGACTTCGCCTTCCGGGAGGCCGCGGCGCGCGGCGCGGTGCTTCGCGCGGTCCACGGCTGGACCCCGCCCCCGGTGTGGGGCTACGCGGGCCGGGTGGCGCCGCAGGTCGAGAGCGAGCAGTTCCGCGTGCTCGAGGCCGGGCTGCTCGGCCAGGCGCTGGGCGGGTGGCGGGATGAGTACCCGCACGTCCCGGTGGTCGAGGACAACCGGATCGGCAGCGGCGGCGGCGCGGTGGTGGAGGCGTCCGGCGGCGCCGCCCTCGTGGTGGTGGGCCGCCACGGTCGGCACCGCCTCGGCGCGCGCCTCGGCCCGGTCGCCCACGCGGTGATCCACCATGCCGCCTCGCCCGTCGCCGTCGTCCCGCACGACTGATCCGGCGCGGACCGCGAGGGCCTCGGTGCCGCACCCGCCTGGAGCGGGTCGGCACCGAGGCCCTTCCGTGTCGCGGCCGTCACCGCGCGGGCGTGATCAGGCCGTAGTGGCCGTCGTAGCGGTGGTACAGGACGCTGCCGCGGCCGCTGGGGCCGTCGGTGAAGAAGACGAACGGCAGGCCGGTCAGGTCGAGTCGCCGGACGGCTTCGGCGACGGTCAGTTCGGGCCCGGCGTGGTGACTCGCCGGGATGTCCGGTTCCACCTGCGGCGCCGCTCCGGCGGTGGCGATCCGGTACGCCCCCGCCGCGCCGTCGTGGTGGACGACGCTGTCGCAGCCGGTCGTCGCGTCGGTGTAGAGGTGGAAGTCGTAGTCCATCGCCTCCATCTCCAGCACCGCTTCCCACGTGGTGCGCCGCGCCAAAGCGTAGGACTTGTGCCGCACGATGCGGCGGTCCTCGCCGTCCAACTCGCGGCGCTGCGGCCGGTGTTCGCGCCCAGTGGGGGTACGTTCGGCGGTCCGGCCGTGACCGCGCCGACCGCGCAGCCGGGCGATCCTGGCCTGGAGCCGCTCCTGCAGGAGGTCGACGGCCTCCTGCATGTTGGCGGCGGCCACGTGGGCGCGCACGGGGCGGCCGTTCAGGTCGACCGTGGCCTGTGCGATCGACGGCTCGGCGACCGCGTGGTGGGGCTCCTGGGTGAGCTTCACCCGGACGGCGAGGACCGGCTCGTCGAGCCGGGCGAGGACGGCGAGCAGCTTCGTCCGGGCGTAGTCGGGCGCGGCGAGGGTGACCTCGCCGCGGGTGGTCACCGCGATCTCGGTGTCGGGTCGGGTCCGCAGGCTCATGGCGGTGTCCTTCCAGGTGTGTCGGACGGTGGTGGGCGCCGCGACGGAGTTGTCGGACGACCGGGCTCGGGGCTCCTTCGCCGGATGCCGGAGGGGCCGGACGGGGTGCCCGGTCGCGCCGGTCGCCCACGGTGAGGATCCTCGGACCGGGGGCGGGGGCCGTCCCAGGGACCTGGGGTCCCGGTTCCGGCGCCGGCGGTCCCGGGCTGGTGCCCCGGTGGTCCCGGACCGGGGCCGTCACGGTTCGCGGGACGCCCGCTGCGCGGTGGGCCGGAGGCCGTCCATCGGGCGACGGGCAGCGGGCGGCGGGCGGCGGTTTCGCTGTGGTTTCGCTGCGACAGGGGACCTCCGGCCCTACCGGCGCGCGCCCGCGTGCGACAGACTCATGCCAAACGTCGCCCGCACACTCCGGTGCCGCGGCCAGGAGTGCGGAGAAGCGATGACCGAAAGCGCGCCGGAGAAGTCGACCGCGCCCGTCAGGGTGTTCCTCCTCGACGACCACGAGGTGGTCCGCCGGGGCGTGCACGACCTGCTGGACGCCGAGCCCGACCTGCAGGTGGTCGGCCAGGCCGCCACCGCCGAGCAGGCCGTGGCCCGCGTCCCCGCCCTGCGGCCCGACGTCGCGATCCTGGACATGCGGCTGCCCGACGGCGACGGCGTGACCGTCTGCCGGGAGCTGCGCTCGCGCATGCCCGACCTCGCCTGCCTGATGCTCACCTCCTTCGACGACGAGGAGGCGCTGCTCGACTCGATCATGGCCGGGGCCGCTGGCTACGTCCTCAAGCAGATCAGCGGGACCGACCTGGTCTCCGCGGTGCGGACCGTGGCCTCTGGGCAGTCGATGCTGGACCCCGGCGCCACCACCCGTCTGATGGCCCGGCTGCGCGGAAGCGCTCCCTCCCAGGCCCCCGCCTTCCCGGACCTGACCGACCGCGAGCGGGAGATCCTCGCGCTGATCGGCGAGGGCCTGACCAACCGGCAGATCGGCGAGCGGGTGTACCTCGCCGAGAAGACCGTCAAGAACCACATTTCCCGGCTGCTCGCCAAGCTCGGCGTGGAGCGCCGGGTGCAGGCCGCCGTCATCGCCACCCAGACCCTCGCCGCCCGGGGCCACGAGGCCGGGCGTCCCGTGCGCTGAGCCGGTCGGCGCGCTGAGCCGGTCGGCCGCGGCCCGGGGACGATCGGCCCCTCCCCCGTCGGCGAGCGCCGCACGAGCATGGGGGCATGACACCCGACGCCATGACGCCACTGGACGAGCGGCAGTGCCTGCGGCTGCTGGCCGGCGCCTCGGTCGGCCGGCTCGTCTACTCAGTCGGCGCTGCCCGCCGTCCTCCCCTTCCGGTACCGGCTCTCCCCCGACGGCTGCGTGAAGTTGAGCACCGGTGCCGACAGTGCGCTCGTCCGGGCGGTGTCCGGGGCGCTGGTCGCCTTCGAGGCCGGTGAGGTGGCCGAGAGCGACGGGGGCGGGTGGAGCGTGACCGTCCTCGGCCGGGCCGAGGTGGACGCGGCGCCCGTCGCGGCGGCCCCGGGGCCGGCCGGGTGTCCATCCGGATCCGGCCGGAGCTGCTGCGGGGCCGCGTCCTGCCGGCCGCGCCGACGGAACCCTCCGGCCGGGAGGGGTGGCCGCCTGCGCGGTGAGTGCGCCGCCGCCCGGGTCAGCCCAGCGGGACCGACCACACCAGCGCGGTGCCGCCGTCAGGCGGGCTCGTCAGCTCCAGCGTTCCGCCGAGGCCCTCCGCGCGCTCGGCGAGGTTGCGCAGGCCGCTGCGTCGGCCCTGGGCCGGGATGCCGATGCCGTCGTCGCGCACGCTCAGCGAGACCCGCGTCCCGGTGGCCTGGAGGCCCACCTCGACCCGGTGGGCCTTCGCGTGCCGGGCCGCGTTGCTCAGCGCCTCCCCCAGCACCGCCACCACGTGGTCGGCGACCTGCACCGGGACGTCGGTGTCGAGCAGTCCCTCCATGCTGAGCCGGGGCGCGAAGCCCAGCGACGGCTGGGCCTCCTCGACCACGCGCACCACCTGGGCCCGCAGGCCCTGACCCGCGCCTTCCTCCCGCACCCGCAGGCCGAAGATCGTCGAACGGATGATCTTGATGGTCTCGTCCAGGTCGCCGACCGCCCGCAGCACCCGGTCCGAGGCACCGGGGTGGTCGATGAACCGGGTCGCGCTCTGCAGTGTCATCCCGGTGGCGAACAGCCGCTGGATTGCCAGGTCGTGCAGGTCCCGGGCGATCCGGTCGCGGTCCTCCAGCATCGCCAACTGCTCGGCGTCACGCCGGCGTTCGGCCAGCTCCAGCGCGAGGGCCGCCTGACCGGCGAAACCCAGCAGCGGGGCGATCTCCTCCTCCCTGAAGGGCTGCTCCCCCGACCGCCGGGCGAGCAGCAGCACGCCGCCCACCTCTCCGGTGGCCAGGCCCAGTGGCACCGCCACGGCGGGCCCGAGCCCCTCGAACCGTCGCGGACCGGCGGCCAGCCGTGGGTCCGCGGACAGGTCGTCGGTCGCCGCCGGGGAGCCCTGGGCGCACGCCTCGCCCGACAGCGAGCCCTCCAACGGCACCACCAGACCCAGACGCCCGGCCGCGTCCCCGCCGAGCGCGAGTTCCACCCGCACCGCATCGGCGCCGGGCACGGGGACGGATACGTCCGCCAGCTCGGACCTCGTGATCTCCCGGGCCCGCTGCGCGATCAGGCCGAGCACGTCCGTGCGGGCGGAGCCGGACAGCAGGCCGCGGGTGATCTCGGCACTGGCGCTCAACCAGCGCTGCTGGCGCTGCGCCTCCTCGTACAGGCGGGCGTTGTCGATCGCCACCCCCGCGGCCACCGCCAGGGTCGACAGCACCGACTCGTCGTCCGCGTCGAACTCCTCGCCGCCCCGCTTGTCGGTGAGGTAGAGGTTCCCGAAGACCTTGTCGCGCACCCTCACCGGCACGCCGAGGAAGGTCCGCATGGGCGGGTGGTTCGCCGGGAACCCGTACGAGGCGCCGTGCGCCGACAGCTCCGCCAGGCGCAGCGTCTCGGGGTGGTGGATCAGCTCGCCCAGGATGCCCCGGCCGGTCGGGTAGGACCCGATCCGCGCGATCTCCTCCTCGGACAGGCCCACGGTGAGGAACTCGGACAGCGTCGTGCCGTCCGGACCGATCACCCCGAGCGCCGCGTACCGGGCGTCCACCAGGACTGCGGCCGCCTCCACGATGCGCCGCAGCGCCTGGGTGAGGTCCAGCTCCCGCCCCACCGACAGCACGGCCTCCAGCAGGCTGTGCACCCGGTCCCGGGTGCCCCGGGCCGCGTCGATGCGAGCCTGGAGCTCCTCCAGCAGTTCGTCCAGCCGCAGCTGCGGAACCCGCGACCGCATCCCGTCCCCGCCCAAGGTAAGCCTCCTCGCCCGTCCACCCGACCGGCCGATTCTCGCAGACCCCGACCGCGCCCCGGCCGGGCGGACCGCTCAGTGCGCCCGCGTTCAAGGACTTCCTCCTCCTCAGTGCGTTCCAGCAGGCCCGCGTGGTGGCGGTGCCGGTGGTCGTCGGCTCGCTGGGCCGCATCCCGGTGGTGCTCTGACCGACCGGTTCGGCGGGCGGGTGATGTTCCCGCTGGTGTCGGCCACGACCATCGCCCCGGTGCTGTACCCGGGGTGGGGCGGTCACGCGTCGCTGGACGGGCTGCTGGTCGGCGGGTTCTTCCTTGGTTCTTCCTCGGGATCGGCGGCACCGCGTTCGTGGTGCGCGTGCCGTTCGTCAATGCCTGGTTCCCTCCCCGGCGGCGGCTGGCGATCGGCGTGTTCGGCGTCGGCATGGGCGGCACCGCCGTCAGCGCTCACCACCGTCGCGCTGGTCGGGGCCCACGGGATGGCCACGCTGTTCACGGTGACCGCGATCGTGCTCGCGCTGTACGCGGTGCTGGCCGCGCTGCTGCTGCGGGACTCACTGGACCGGGCCGCACCGATCGGCTCCACGGCCACGCGGCTGGCACCGTGCGGTTGAAGGTCACCTGGCAGGCGTCCGCGCTGTACGCGGTGGCCTTCGGCGGGTAGGTGGCCTTCTCCGTCTACCTGCCGACCTACCTCACGACCGGCTACGGGCTCGCCCAGGCCGATGCGGCCGACCGGATGGCCGGCCTCGCGCGTGGTGCCCCGCATCAGCGCCCGGAGGCACGCGGTCGCTCAGGGAGCCGCGCCAGCATGCTGGAGGTTGTCCCGTAACGCCTGGCCGCAGTCGACGTGAGGCCACGTGTCCGCCCACTCGACTGCTCTCCAGAGCTGAGGGGTTCTGCAGGTAGTGGCAGACATGGTCGGACGCGGCTCCGCTCAGGTGAACGAAGCCACTCAGGGCTCGGACGAGCCCATCGCATCAGGTCGTCGGGCGCGGTTGACACCGCTGCACGCCAGGAGTTCAGTCCCAGTGGCGTCGAAGTACAGATTGAAGAACCAGGGCCGGTCCGCCGCGTCGATGGTCCCGCTACGCAATTGCTCACCGCGGTGCCGTGCAAGGATCTCGACCGTCTCGTCGAGGCCGAGGATCTCCTGCAGACCACGGGCCGTCGACCGTCTCAACCTCGTTGCGGCGATACCGGCAAGCATCCACTGAGGCACCGCCCGGTCCGAGACCCACACGTCGGCACCGGCAGCGATGGCCTCGCGTGCCGGCTTGCACGCGCTGGTCTGTTCGGTGAGCATCGCGGCGATGTCGGGCCGGTGCGAGGGCTCGACTTCGGGGGCCATGCGGTGACTGTAGAGACCGATCGAGCGCGTTGCCACCGAATTCGGCTTGGCAGGCACCTTCGGCCACGGGCGGAGCTTCCCTGGCGCAGTGGCTGCACCACGAACAAGGGATGCCGGGCTCACCGCGACTTCCCGCGCGGCGCCCACGAGGGTGCCACGCCGCAGGGCGGTGCCACCCTCTGCCTTCCCCGCCACCGGACCCGCTGAAGTCAGCCCCAGCGTGGATGCAGGTCGCTGCCGGCCGACGGTGCGCAGCCGTTCAGCGCTTCCGGAGGGTGGTGTCCGTCCCCTGTCCCGCCTGGCACAGCTGTGACGCGCGGTCGGGGCGTTGAGTGCCGGGACGTCAGGAGCCGGAACCCTTTTGGAACCGCTTGGCGAGTGCCGGGTCCGACTCCCACCACAGGCCGGCTCCCTCAGCGTCTTCTGTATCGGCCCGGGCGGAGTGCGGGACCCCGCCCTCGGTTTCGGGTGCGCCGTCGGCTCGCACCCGGAACATCAGACCGGGGACCGCGAAGAACACCGCACCGAGCAGCAGGATGCCCGCGATCGCGAAGACCGGGGGGACGGCGATCCCGGCCAGGAGTGGAAGCACGAGGGCGACGCCGAGCCCGGTCCCGCGGGCCGTGACCGAACAGTCCCGGCCTTCTGCCACCTCGACGCTCACCGTGTTGGAGCGGGTGCGGTCCTTCGCCGTGACCCGCACCAGATGGGCGCCGGCGCTCGCCGGGAACTGCGCACTCTCCCCCTGCTTCACTCGGCCGACCTTCACTCCGTCGACGACGACGCCGAACGTCCCCGCCCGGCCGAGCCCTGGCTGCTCGGCGTGCACCACGATGGTTCCGGTCATCAAGACCCCTTGTTCTGCTGATCATGTGTGAAATCGCGGCAAGGATAGGGCGTTTACGCTCTGGCCGGACCCGCCCCCGGCACGGCCGGGTCCTATCTGCTCAGAAACCGGGCGGTATGAGCGTCGCCCGACGAGGTGCTCCAGAACGGTCCCCGACCTCGACGCCAGTGCCTGGGCGGTCGAGTGACGGTGTCCCCAGGACTGCGGCACGTCCTGCGCTCCTTCCCGGCGGCCCTCGCCGAGAGCGGCGGGCGCTACTGACCTACGGTGGGGTGCCGGCTGTCGGCACCCCACCGACTCCGGGTCAGCCCGCCAGGTTGCCGGCGTCCCGGGCGGTGACGGCCGGGGCGCCGCTGTCGAGTCCTGTCACCAGGTGGGCGGTGACGCGGCCCGTGCCGTCCACCGTCCACAGGTCGGGAGTGCCGTCGGTGTCGACGTCGGCGGCCCGCAGGGTGAGGTCGGCACCGGTGTTCCAGCCGGTGGCGACGGGGAACGCCCGGTAGCTGAGGGCGCCGCTGCCGGGGTCGACGGCGAGGTCCTTCCACAGGTCGAGCTCGCCGGTGGACTTCTTCCACAGGTAGAGCGCGGTGCCGGTGCCGCCGCCCGGGGCCGGGAGCTCGGTGGAGGCGATCGTCCAGTCGTTCCAGTTCCGGTCGCCGTCCGGGGTCAGGGCGGTCAGCGGGCGCGGGTAGTCGTAGGTGCCGGTCGTCCAGCCGGACGCGTAGAGGGTGAGGGAGGCGGCGCCGGAGTCGTCCGGGGCGATGCCCAGCAGGTCGGCGTGGCCGGTGCCGCGGCCGGAGACGTTCCCGGCCTCGACGACCTGGGACGGGGCGCTGCCGCCGAACCAGTCGGTGAGGTACCCGCGCGCGCCGCTGCCGGGGAGCGGGCCGCCACTGCCGTTGCCGGCCAGCACCAGGGCCAGGCCCGCGCGCGGGCCGGTCGGCCAGTAGACCAGGACGTCCTGGAACGAGCTGCCGGTGAACCGCCCGGTGAGGGCGATCGTGCCGTCGAAGTCGCCCGCGTCCGGCTCGGTGCCGAAGCCCGTCCCGTTGACGCCGATGTCGTGCGCGGTGCCGACCCGCCCGTCACCGAGGCCCGGGGCGGACCACAGGCCGGAGGGCAGGCCGGACCGGCCGCCGATGGTGACCAGGTCGGGCCGGCCGTCGCCGTCCAGGTCGCCGGTGGTCAGGTTCGGCGGCGGGGCGGTGGCCGTGAAGGAGAGCGTGGTGCGGCCCCCTTGGTTCCCGCCCGGCGAGAGGCTGGTGACGCTGAGCGTGTCGACGTCGCGCGGGGCGGTGAACGTGAACGAGGCCCGGCCCGCGGCGTCCGCGGGCACGTCCACCCAGGGGGCCTCGTTCAGCTGGAAGCGGTAGCCCGCGGGCACCGTGCCATCGGCGGGCGGTGCGACGGCGACAGTGACCGGCCGCCCGATCACGGCGCCGGTCGGCGCGGCGACCACCGGCGCGCCCTGGCGGGTCGGGTCGAAGCTGAACCGGCAGGTGCTCCAGGCGCTGTGCTGCCCGGAGGCGACCGTCCGGACCTTCCACACGAAGTCGGTGATCCGCCCGCCCGCGGCCGCGAACAGCACGTCGCGCGGTACCGCGTAGCGGGCCTGCTGCCCGGCCTGGACGGACAGTTGGCCCGGGCCCGTCCCGGCGACCACGTCCTCGTCGTGGGCCGCGGTGGTGATCCTGAACTCGGCGCTCAGCGCGTCCAGGCCGGACGTCGGACCGTCGATCCGGGCCGAGAAGGTGACGGAGGTGTCGCCCAGCATCGTCCCGCCCGCGCAGGCGGTGCTCGGCGAGGTGGACGGCAGGGCCGGCGCGGGCAGGTCGGCGGTGGCCGCGGCGGCGGGCTGAGCGATCAGACCGGCGGCCAGCAGCACGCCGAAGGCGGCCGCGGAGAGGGCGGAACGGTGACGCGATGGTGCGGAACGCACGGGCGGGTTCGCTTTCGACAGGGGGCCGATGGGCCCCGACCGCCGGACACGATAGGGCCAGGACGGTTCGCGTGCAGGGTATTTCTTCGACGTCCTCCAGGCCCTAAAGGACCTGGATTCCTGCCACGGTCGTCTGACCCTCTCGGTGGGTTCCTGCTTCACGGGGCGGTGCCGGGACGAGGCCCGGTCTTACCTGCGCTCCACAGGTTTGGCCTGTCCGCCCGTCCGGCGGCCAGGACGTTGCGTGCTGCGTTGATGTCGCGGTCGTGGACGGTCCCGCAGTCGCCGCAGGTCCACTGGCGGACCGAGACGGGCTTGGGGCCGTCCTTGATGCCGCAGGTCGAGCACACCTGAGAGGTGGGCTCGAAGCGGCCGATCCTGCCGAAGTACCGGCCGTGTTTGGCGGCCTTGTATTCCAGCATGGTGACAACCGCCGACCATCCGGCGTCGTGCACGGACTTGGCGAGCCTGGTCCGTCCGAGGCCGGACACCGCGAGGTCTTCCACGTACACCGCTTGGCTCTCGCGGATGATCTTCGTGGACTCCTTGTGGTGCCAGTCCCGGCGGCGGTCGGCCACCTTGGCGTGCTGACGCGCGGCCTTCTTGCGGGCCTTGGCCCGGTTCTTCGATCCCTTCTCGCAGCGGCTCAGCGCCTTCTGCATGCGCTTGAGCTTCTTCTCGGCGCGGCGCAGGAACTTCGGGGAGTCCACCTTTCGTCCGTCGGAGACACCGCAAGCGGGGGATGGCGATCGGCATCACCCAGGCGTCGTTCACCCGGGCCAGGTCGGGGGTCAGCGTCGGTGGCGGGCGGGCCGGTGGCCGGCGCTCTCCACCGGCGGCACGAACCGGCGGGCGCCTCGGTGGCGGCCGCTCGGTCCGTTGGCCACCTCGAAGGCCGCCACCGCGACCAGCACCGCCAGAGCAAGCAGCAGCATCGTGCGGGCCTCCAACTCATCAAGCGGTCAGGTTCCGTGCCGCACCGCCTGCCCCCGATCGACGCGCCGACACCCGCGCTCACCGCCCACGGTGCCGGAACCGGGCCAGCGGCCCCTTGCCGAGGAAAACGTGGGAGTGCGTTCCGGATCGCTGGGGTAGCCGAGCCACCGTCAGAGCGAAACCGACGCGAATGGGAGGCAGTTGTGAGCAGCGGACTGTGGGGCTACGAGGGCGCCGAAGGCTACGCGGCGGGATCCGACCTGACCGGGTACCGGGTAGAGGCGACTGATGGCCACATCGGCAAGGTCGACCGGCACACCGACCTGGTCGACTCCTCGCACATCGTGGTCGACACCGGCCCGTGGATCTTCGGCCGCGAGGTCCTGCTCCCGGCCGGGACCATCACCCGGATCGACGCCGCCGAGGAGACGGTGTGGGTCAACCGGACCAAGGACGAAGTGAAGAACTCCCCCGAGTTCGACAAGGACAAGCACACCGACGACCCGGAGTACCGCCGCCAGGTCGGCGACTACTACACCGACGGCTACACCGGCGGCAGCAACCTCTGACCCATCCCGTATGGCTGTGGCGGGCCCCACTTGGTGGGGCCCGCCACAGCCATACGCGGTCATGCGGCGTCCGGACGGCATTCAGAGGGCGTCAGGGTCGTGCGGCAACGCGCAGGGCCACGTCTTGACGGGCGGTCAGCCGCCGGATCACCAGGATCACGAGGACTGCGGTGACCGGCTCGAGGACGATGTCGATCGGGGTATAGCCACGGGCCTCGTCCAGGTACTGCGAGACGGCCACGCTCCCAACGGTCCAGGCGAGCCGAGCCACCCACCAGGCGTTGATCCACGTACCTCCGGCCGGACCGGCGGACCGCCAGATGCCGAGCGCGACCGGCGTGCTTCCGGCTGCGGGGAGACCAAGCAGCCCCGCCGGGTCAGCGCTGGCGCCCTCTGCACCGGTTCGTTCCACGGGGCCTTCGAGCTTCGGCGCCGGCTACGCACCTGCCTGGATCACGTCGTCGATCTTGTAGTTCGGCACGCTGATGTCCAAGGCCACGTCCAGGGACTTGGCGGTCGCTGCCGTGGGGGCGCTGGGGGCTCCGGGGGTGTAGGTGGCGATGGCGGTGCCGTTCGCGTCCACGACCGCGAGTTCTCCGGGGATGGTGTTGCCGCCGCTGACGACCAGCACGGCAACACCGTCGACGTAGCGCAGACTCAACGTGCCCAGGTTCTCCGCGGCGGGCTGGGTCGCCGGGATCACGTAGTCGGAGTCCTCGGTTGCCGTGCTGTGCGGACCGGGCTCGGGGACGCTGGTTCCCGTGATGTCGCGAGGGGTAATGTCGGGCACGGTGATCCCGATCTGCCGGATGCACGGTGGTGCTGAACGGGTGAAGCCTTCCACCTCGGGCCCGGGTCCATGCCCAGCCGACCTGCTTTGCAGCGAGGGGTTGACCGTCGGCGACCTTGCGCTCGGCCGCGTCCGCGGTCCGTCAGAACGTCCTGGGCCGGTACGCCTTCACCGCCTCCCAGCCCGAGAACGGCCTGCGTCCGCTACGCGACCCGGACGCCGTGGACGACGACACCGGCCCCGGCGGCCGGTAGCCGCGCCCGCGATCGGCCGCTACTAGGAGGAGCCGGTCGAGCAACTGGCAGCCAACGCCAGCGCGCCGGCCGGTGGGTCAGGTTCGAAGGCCTCTGCCGGGCGACCTTGACCGTTTGACAGGCGATCTTGACGGACGGTGGGTTTCTGCCACCTGATCTTGATTGCCGGCGGGGAACTGGCGACGCCTATCGACTGCTCCACCAGGCTGTGGCGGTGCCCGTCGCGGTGGATGCCAGTGTGATCAGCCAGACCGGTACGCGCTGAACAGTCAGGCGCAGACCGCCGCAACGGAAGTCGAGGTACGGGCGCTGCGCGCTGTTCGCGGTGCGGTTTCTGGGCAGCATGGTGTGCGGTCCTCTCGTAGGCCTGGCGACTGCATCGGCGTGTACGCCTGTTGGCTCCTGTCGCGCGCCATTGCGTTACGTGCGGTGGCAGGAGTCCGCACGCCTGCCCGCTCGGCCCGGCGGCCGACGCCGAGTCCAGCAGAGCGCACGGCATCGGTGCCCTCTTCCCGTGCCCTGCCGACGCTGTCGTCGTTGCCCACCACTGAGTCCTGACCGCAGGAACTCCAGTAGCTTGCCAGTCAGGTCGCGGCGCACCGCCACCTGGGGGTGGATCACCATGTGGATGCCGCGGTCCTGACGGATCAGCTCGTAGTAACCAAGTCGATCAGGAAGCCCGTCCGTGACGACCTCGACGACGTTATGGCCGCAGGTGTGACTGCGACCAGTAGGTTGCGAGCCCCAGCGCCAGAAGGGCCAGGTCGCGGGCTTTCTCGAGTGATAGCTTGCGAGCTTCTGCGACCCATGGCTTGCGAGTCCACGACCCGGATCCCCTTGCCGCTGATGAAGCGGCAGCTGTGACTCAGCGCGGTAGCGGTCGCTCGCGGCACCACTACGTGCGCTTTCTCGGTCGGGTCGGCACGACGACGGCTGTCGGCGGACCAGCACGGCATGTGACGGCTGGCGGTGAGCGCACCACCTTCCACCGCTGAAATCTCGATTGCCCGGCAAAAACGGGCGTCGCTACGGTTGCTCTCCATGACGTCCTGCTGCTTCGCCGCCACGTGGATCCGCCGCGCTTGAGCGCGGCGGCAAGCCCTTTCATCTCCGCCGCGCCTGTGAACCCTCACCACTTCAACGGGTACGGAGATCCCCGATGTTCACCCCCTACCGGGAGCTCGACGCGCTCCTGGACGAGTTCGTCCACACGGTCCGCGGCATCCTCGGCGACACGTTCGTCGGTGCCTACCTGCAGGGCTCCTTCGCGCTGGGCGCCGCAGATCTGCACAGCGACTGTGACTTCATCGTCGCGACCACCGTCCTGCCCTCGGGCGTCGCGGAGGCCCGACTCCGGCGACTCCACGACGAGATTCCCACCCGCCCGGGCCTCTGGACCAAACACCTGGAGGGCTCCTACGCGGACACCGCGTCCCTACGCGGCGTCGCCGGGCTCGGGACGCCGTGGCTGTTCTGCGACCACGGCCACCGCGAGCTGACCTGGGACACCCACTGCAACAGTCCGCACGCTCGCTGGATCCTTCGGAACCGCGGCATCACGCTGGCCGGGCCTCCGGCTGCCGAGCTCGTCGACGCGGTGCCGCCCGAGGCTCTGCGCGAATCGATGCGCGCGATGCTGCCCGGTCTCCTGGCCGACCTGCGGACCTGGGCGCGCTTCGACGTGGCCTGGAGTCAACGCTATGCCGTGACCACCTACTGCCGGGTGCTGTTCACTCTGCACACCGGCGAGGTGGCTTCCAAGCGCGGCGCACTGGAGTGGGCATGCGAGACCCTCGACCCGCGCTGGCGACCCCTGTTCGTCCAGGTGATCCAGGACCGGGAGTTGGGCTGGGACCCGGCCGATCCGCCGAGACAGGGCAGCCTCGAAGTGACGTATGCCTTCGCCGCCTATGCGGAGTCATTCGTCGATTGAGGGCGTTGTGCCCTGCCGAACCCGGCCCTCAAGGGTGGGCCGGCAGAGTTCCCGACTCCGTCACGTCAGTCAAGGGTGACCAAACCGCTGACCTGCGGGGACTGGCGAGCACGACAGGTGCCGTGCCAATACGCGGTTCGGCGTCGGCCAGGTCGCCGAGTTCGGCGGCTCGGTCGGCGGAGGTGGCGATGGTGCGCAGCCAGGCGGCGGGGGTGAGCGCGGTGTAGGGGGTTGAGGCCAGCGGTAGTGGGCGGCGGCGAGGGCCCGGCCACGGTCTATCTGTCGGCGTGGGATGTCCAGACCCGCAGCCGCCGCCAGGCGGTGACACCGCTGCACCCGGTCCGATCCGCGGGCACGTCCTGCCAGCTCATGCCCTAGCACAGCACGTAGGCGATGCCGCGAAGCGCCGCACGGTCATCCGCCGGCAGCCGGCCGGGGTGGCGGGGGTGCCTCGGCGGGCGTGGCGGCAGCAGTGGAGCGACCCGCTCCCACGATTCATCGGGCACAAGATCATCCGGCACGAGCAGTACTCTGCCGCCCCGCCCCTCAACTGCCAAGCACCGCTGGACCACCCTGGCCATGCTCGCGCACGCCTTCCTCGCCATCGCCGCCGCCATCGAACGGACCGTCAGCGCCCCGCCGTCCGAACTCGTCCCGCTGACCTGCAGCGAGATCCGACGCCTGTTCACCACCCTGCTGCCCCGACCCGCCCGAGACCTCGCCCACCACCTGCGATGGTCGTCGTGGCGCCGCCACCACCAAGCACGTCTCCCGCACCAGCCGCTACCAGCGGCAAGCAGCCCACCAGCCGTGACCAGCGCTTCAGTTGGCGAGCTTGCGGATCGTGGTGGGCGCGCGCGGCATGTCCGGTCCGGTCCGCCTTGTGCCGTGTGGGTCATGCGGCGCAGTGATGCCGCAGTGCGTCCAGATGAGTGGCCAGGTACTCGCGGCTCCACGCGTAGTGCTCGGGATTGGAGATCCGGAAGCCACGAGGCTCGGCCTCGATGACCAGGATGAGGCCCAGGTAGACGCGGTAGAGCGCGAGCCGGTGGGCCAGGCCGGGGGTGAATTCCAGCTCGCCGCCGGCCTCCCGGTAGCCCGCGACCACCTCACTGCCCTCGCCCGCGGCACCGCCGAACTCCAGGGATACCAGCTCAGCCGCAGGGTCGCCGAAGAACGCCCTTTCGTGGTCGATCAGTCCAGTGATTCGTGTGCCGTCGTGGAAGACATTGCCGGGCCACAGGTCGAAGTGGACGAGCCGTGGCTCGGCCACCTCCGCCAGCCGCTCCTGGGAGGCGGCCACCAGAGCCGTGAATTCCCCGGCCGGAGCGCCGAGTTCGGCTCCGAAGCGCTCGGCGTCCGTCAGCAGGGCGGCCGTCATCAGGCTGAAGGCGGCGGGCCAGTCATCCGCCTGAAGGGCGGACTCGGGTGCGGGGTAACCGAAGCGCCCGTCCGGCGACGGGATCGCGTTGATCAGGGCCGTCAGCTGCCCCAACTCGCGGCGCAGCAGATCGGGTCGGTCCGGTTGCGTCTGGTCCCAGGGGCTGCCGTCGAGCCAGGAAAGCACCAGGTGGTCCACGCCGGCATGCAGCAGCCGAGGTGTCGGCACCCTGGCCCCGGTCGGACTGTTGAGCTGCCGGTAGACCGCGGCCTCGGTGCTGAGGATGCCGCGCTCATAGCGGAGCACCGGCAGGTCCGCGGGCGGGGCGATCTTGACCAGTACGGTCCGGCCGTCGGAGAGCTGGGCGCGGTAGGCGGTGTTGAACATCCCGCCTGTCAATTCCCGCTCCAGCCGCCCGCCTTGGCCCAGCGAGCGGTGCAGCAGCGCGTCCAGTTCGGCGGCGTCCAGGCGCCGCTTGCTCAGGCTCTCCACGTCGCACACCTTAACGAGCAGCGGGCGCACGATCTACAGCCGGAGCATGAGGGCCGTGTGACCGCGTCCGGGGTCCCGGCCGCGGTCCGGGCAGCGACGCAGAGCGCCGTCCGGGCCAGGGGCCGGGTAGAGGCCTGACGTGGCGTCGGTTACCGCGCGATCGGCGGGCGACCTACTCGGTGTCGCCGGTCGTGGCCTCGGCGTCCGCGGGTTCCGCGGAGCTCGTGCCGGTGATCTCGTCCCGCTGGCTGGCGTCGATCGGGGCGTGGCGGCGCCGCTGGAGCTCCTCGCGTTCGGTCTCCGGGATCGCCATCGACTCGGCGAGCACGGCGGCGAGTGCGTCCACGTGAGCGCTGTCGATCTCTGCGCGGAACAGCCACCGGATGCTCTCGTCGCGCGTGATCAGGTCGATCGCCGAACGGTCCCCGCTGGCCTGTGCGCTCGCCGCTCGGACGAACCGCACCCGGTCGACCGGGATGTCCTGCCGGATCTCGCCCTGCCCGAGGAACTCGTCCGTCCTGGCCGTGATGATGCGCCGGTCCGTGACGGCGACCAGGGTCCTCGACCCGGACCTGTCGAGCGCCGCCGCCAGCTTCTCCTTCGCGCCGCCGATGATCGCGGAGATCGGGCCCAGGGCACCGAGCTGCTCCGGGAGCGCGATGGCGCGGAGGCTCTCGCCGTGCTCGAGGAACCAGCGCAGGACGCGCAGGTACGGCGCCGGATCCAGCGACTCGGGTGCGCAGAGAATGTCCGGAACCTCCAGCGGACCGCGCGGGGGCTGGAGCGCGTCGGCCAGCGGCACGATCGCCTCCAGGAGCCGGGCGGAGAGGTCGCGGGCCGCCTTGGTGTCCTTCCGCTTCCCGATCAGCGACGGTGACAGGCCGTCGCGTCCGGGGAGCTCGGCGATGGTCCGCAGTTCGCGGGTCAGCGCGTGGAGCAGCCGGGTGGTCTCGGTGATGGCCGAGTCGAGGTCCGCGCGGGTATCGCGCGCGATCACGTCGGCGTACCGGGCCTCGACGGCGTCCTCGCGGCCGGCGGCGCTCGCCCGTCCGACGCGCAGCGCTTGGTACCCGGTCCACGCCTTGATGGAGGACAGCAGGGCGTTGGTGTCGAAGACGATCGCCTCGGCGCTCGTCTGGAGGTACTCGCGGCGGTGCCGAGCGTCGGGGAGGTCGATCTCCGCGACGTGGGCCCGGACGTTGCGCCGGTACAGGTCGAGCTGCTTCTCCAGCGCCGCGCCGCTGCCCGCGACGTCCTCCCATAGGGAGGCCGGGATCGACTCGAGCTCCCTCGCCTGGTCGATCGCGCGGTCAACGACGGCGACGAGGCCGGTCAGTTCGGCCCACTGCTCGTTGCGGATGGCGGTGAGCACCTGGCCGGTGAGCGCGATGTTGGTCCTGACCAGGCCAGTGATCTCGGTCAGCTGCATCTGCATGGCGACCATGGCCAGGGCCGGCCCGAGGTTGGCCTGCTTCGCCGCGCCCAATGCGCCCATGGGGACAAGGCGAGCCTGGGCGATGATCCTGCCGTTGAGGAACACCGCCCCGAGGTTGGCGCCGTCCTTGACGGCGAGCACCGCCCCGGCGTTCAGCAGGGACTGGGTCGCGCTGCTGAGTCGGTAAAGCCCCTGCGCGCCGGCGAACGCGGTCCTGAGGTTGCCGGCTGCGGTTGCGACGGTGCCGAGCGAAGCGAGGACGGTGGAGATGTGCGTACGGTCGGCGGCCGAGACCAACCCGAAGTCGATCAGGCCCGGCTTGAGTTCCGCCGGGACCTTGCCGAAGACGACGGCGACCCCGGGAATGACCTCCGCCAGGACCGTCGACACCGGCTCGGCGTCGGCCTCCGGGTCGGGCTCCTGACGGATGTCCGGGCCGTCCTCGACCGGTGGGACGGCGGTCATGGTCGCCCCGCCCTCCTCCTTGGGCCCGGTGGTGTCCGTCGAGTCCGAACGGTCCTGCATGCGATCTCCTCCTGCACGCGCAACGGCCAGGCGTCGGTGGCGTTGGCTGCCGAAGTCTACGGCTCGGAGGGCTGCGCCCGAGTGGGAACCCAAGACTCCCGCTGGCTCTCCCCCAGCCGCCGAGCCGGCCAGCCAGTTCGCCCCGACCACCTGTCCCGCTCCTGAGCAAGATCGGCATTCCGGTCGCCGCTGGCGGCGCCGCCATGTGACAGCAACTCCGCGAACTGCCCGTCCCCGTCGTCGCGGACGCCCTCGGCTACCACGACAAGACCACCAGCCGACTCCTCCGATAGAACGGCGGAGCCTGGAGCCGATACGCCGCAGGCGACCACACCCGGTCACCGGCGGGCGGGGCTTCCCATCCACTCACCGACGGTTGACGCTCAAGTCGCGTCCCGGAGCGGCTGCGGGAAGCCGATCTCGGCGATGTCCTCGCTCAGGTCTACCAGGGTGACCTCCGGGTTCAGCGATGACACGAGCTCATGGCTCAGCGGTAGCAAGGCATACACATCGCGCACCGCTTCCAGGTCCACGGAAACCTCGTAGTAGTCCTCGGCGAAGCGCTGGAACGCCTCCGGCGAACGGTCGACCAGGAGCTCGAACAGGCCCGTCGCCCCATCGGGGTCGGACCACCCGGTGGGGAAGTCGATCAGGCCGTGCTGCCACCGATCGTCCGTCGCCTCCCGCCACAGACAGGCCGTCACGACGGGCACGTCGTCTTCATCGGTGAACGCGGGCTCCGTAACGAAGGACTTGAAGACTTCCGGGACCTCGTCGATCACTCCCGGCCAGGGCTCGCCGTCGTTGCCGTACGGGCTCATCGGTGCTTCGTGGTCGAAGCCACGGATACAGGCCCCGGCCCCCGAGAACACGATGGAGTACTCGTCCCCCGAGCCGTTGCGCATCGACGCCATCTCCTTGCCGTCAGCCCAGTCGGCGTTGAAGGAGTAGTACCGGCCTTCCCAGTCCGGGCTCAAAGTCGCATCGAGCATCGCCAGTGAGCGGCACAGGTTCCGCAGGTCGGCGATGGACGGGAGTCGGCGGGCTACGTCATAGACAGTCACGTGCCCATCCAACCGGACACCCCTGACTCCCAGGATCTCTCCCCAAAGCTGTCACGCTCAGTAGCAATACCGGAACGAGGTGGTTCAACTCGCGACGGTTGAATACGCGAGCCCACCAGGTACCGGCCCCATCCTGTGCAGCGGTCGTGCCCGACCTGCTGACTCCCCGTCACTCGGTCGGCCTCGGCGTCCCGAGGGGGATGGTGGTTCAGTCCAGAGCGATGCTACCCACTCGCCGAAGCCCTCCAACGGCACCACTTCGAGGGCCGATGCCACACCGACTGATCAGACCCAGGCCGTGGTTGCGAGAGTGCTCACCATCGGACGCCGGGTGCCAGACCGCGGCCGGTTTCCGCGCAGGTGGATCGCGGACGGCTTCCTGCCTCAGCGGACCGACGGGCTGGTGGGCGTGGGCTTTCGACGCCGACACGGGGCAGGTGGAGGCCAGGGCGGCTCTCCACGTTGGCGCCATGCCCTACAGGCGGCGCATCACCGCGACGACCTTGCCGAGGATGATTGCGCCGTCGCCGGGATGGGCGCGTAGGCGGGGTTGTGGGGCATGAGCCAGATCTTGCCGTCGTCGCGCTTGAGGCGTTTGACGGTGGCTTCGCCGTCGATCATCGCGGCGACGATGTCGCCGGGGCCGGAGCACGGGTGTATGTGCGAGGCGAACTCCTCGACCGCGTCGGACCGTTCGCCGGCCGGGCGGCGGCAGACCAACAGGCACGGGCGGCACTCCGGGCCGGGCCACCGCTCTCCCGACGGTCCGGATCAGCGGGCAGCACCGCGCATCCAACCGCGGGCATCGCCAACCTGGTGGACCGTCGCGGTCAGGGCACTAGCCGGGCTGGGTGAAGGTGAAGTGGTGCTTGTCCAGCCGCCTGCCGTCGATGGTGGTGCGCTGCAGTTTCAGCTCGTTCACCGGCCCCTTGAGGGTGGCGTGGTACTGGTACGACTCGTCGGTCGGGGTGAGCATGTGGCAGGCCAGTTGGTTGCCCGCGACGGTGTACAGGCCTCGGACGTTGTCCGGACGGGAGTTGTCGAAGCCGCGTACGGCGACGCCCACCGCCTCGTGGAACCGGCTGCCGGACCGCAGGCCGTGCCGGTAGGCGACGTTGAACTCGTAGACCTCGCCGCCGTTGGTGAACAGCAGGCAGTGCTCGACGTCCTGGGTCTCGAAGCCGATGACGAACTCGCCGCGCGCGGCGGGTTTCCGGTAGACGCCGTCGAGGCGCGGCAGTGCCCTGGCCCCGATCCGCCAGGCGTCGGACGGGTGCCGCGGGTAGCCGCGGGCCACGACCTGTGCCGGGTCCTGCGGTACGCCGATGTAGCCGGGCAGGCGGCAGCGGGCCGCGTACTCGTACACTCCGCAGGCCGCGCAGACCCGTTCGCCGCACTCCAGGGTCACCAGCGGCACGCCGTACATGACGGCGATCTGCCCCATCCGCCAGCGGGACGAGTAGGCGTCGATGGGGTGGCCGTGGTCGCACTTCACGAACCGCAGCGGGGAGTCCCGCAGCGTCTCGCGGAACCGGTTCATCTCCGCCTCGGTGAACCGGTAGGGCAGTTCGGCCACGGTTCGCTCCCCTGGTACGTCGTGCCACGCGTGCCGCGCACCGGGCCCGGCACGCGGATCCTACCGCTCTCTCCTTGCAGACAAACGGAGTTGACGACACGTCAGCCTTGAGGCCGAGGTGCTCGGCCGGGGCGGCCGTGCAGCCCGCGGCAGCGTGCGACGACACGCTGACCGGTCGTGCACTGTCGTGCTGGTGCGCGGGCGCGCGGGGGAAACCCGGCCGGTCGGTCCGCTGGTCCCCGATGTTCGACATCACCAAGGTGCAGGCTGCGCCGAGCGCGGATCTCCTCACGCCCGACAAGGCGGTCATGCTCTTCGTGGGCGCTCAGCCGCAGATGTCCTTCGGCACCGGCAGCGGTGATCGCGCCGCGATCATCAACAGCGCCGTGGGCCTCGCCGAGGCGGCCCGGACCTTCGACCTGCCGGTCGTCCTGACCACGGTCGCCGCCGGCTCTCCGAGCTTCCCCGGGGACGGGAGGGCCAGGTCCGGGCCGGGACGTACCCGGCGGGGCCGCGCCGGGTACGTCAGGGGCGTGCGCGTGCTGCCGGCGGTGGCCGGGAGGAGACCCGCAGGGGTGGATCAGTCGCTGCTGGCGAGGGTCTCCTTGATCTTGGCGATCGCGAAGCCCCATCCCTGTTGGACGGTCGGCTTGCCGGGGACTGCCAGTTCTTGGGGGTTGGTCAGGACATCGAGGAGGACCGGCCCCGGCGTGTCGAAGGCCCGCCGGACACCGTCGCGCAGTTCGGATGGCCGGGTGATGCGGATGCCGGTCAGGCCGAGGGCGGTGGCGACGGCGGCGAAGTCGGGGTTGTCGAGCTCGGTGCCGAACTCCGGGAGGCCGGCTTGTTCCTGTTCGAGTTTGACCATGCCGAGGCGGCGGTTGTCGAAGACCACGAGTTTCACCGGCAGCCGGTAGGTCTTGATCGTCATCAGGTCGCCGAGCAGCATGCTCAGGCCGCCGTCGCCGCAGAACGCCACGATCTGCCGGTCGGGGGCCCAGAGTTGGGCGCCGACGGCTTGCGGCATGGCGTTGGCCATCGAACCCAGGTTGTAGGAGCCCAGCAGGCGGCGGCGCCCGTGCATGGTCACGAAGCGGGACAGCCAGACGGTGGCCATGCCGGTGTCGGAGGTGAAGATCGCGTCGTCGCTCGCGCAGGCGTTCACGGCGGCGGCCAGCGCTTCGGGGCGGACGTCGTGGTCGCGATTGTCCAGGGCGCTGCGCAGGCGGCCGAGCAGGCGGTGGTCGTGGTCGGGGTCCGCCAGGCGCTGCTGGTCGGCGGTCCACCGTTCGAAGTGGTCCCGGGCGGACTTGAGGTGCGAGCGGTCCCGGGCCGGTTGGAGGTGGGGCAGGAGGGCGCGCAGGGTGGCGCCGGTGTCGCCGGCCAGTCCCACGTCGACGGGCGTTCGGCGGCCGAGGTGGCGTTCGAGGAGGTCGATCTGGAGGACTTTGCAGTCGGTGGGGTACCAGTCCCGGTAGGGGAAGTCCGTTCCGAGCATGATCAGGGTGTCGCAGGCGTCCAGCGCTTCGACGGCGGCGGGATTGCCGATGAGGCCGGTCTGTCCGACCTGGTAGGGGTTGTCGTCCTCGAAGCCCTCCTTGGCCTTGAGCGTGAGGACCATCGGTGCGGACAGGTGCTCGGCGAGTTCCAGCACCTGTGCACGGGCGTCGCGGGCGCCCTGGCCGACCAGCAGGGTGACCCGGTCGGCGGCGTTGACGAGGTCGGCGGCCTCCCGGATTCCGGCGTCGTCGGGCCGGGTGACGGGGCGGGCGTGGGGGAAGCGGGCGGGCCGGTCGTCGGTGAGCTCCTGGTCGCCGAGGTCCCCGGGAACGGTGAGGACCGCCACCCCGCGTTCGCCGACCGCGGAGCGTACGGCGGTCTCCAGCATCCTCGGCAGTTGGTCGGGTGAGGTGACGGTGGCCCGGAAGACCGCGACGTCGCGGAACAGCAGGTCGTTGTCGACCTCCTGGAAGTAGTCGCTTCCCAGGTCCGCGGAGGGGACCTGTCCGGCGATGGCGAGCACCGGGGTGCGGCTCTTGGCCGCGTCGTAGAGGCCGTTGAGCAGGTGCACCGATCCCGGGCCGACGGTGCCCATGCACACGCCGACGGTTCCGGACAGTTGGGACTGGGCACCGGCCGCGAACGCGGCGGCTTCCTCGTGGCGGCAGCCGACCCAGTCGAGACCGTCAGTGGTGCGGATGGCATCGGTCAGGGGGTTCAGGGCGTCGCCGACGACGCCGAAGACGTGGCGCACGCCCAGCTCCTGCAGGGCGTCGACGATCACGCGGGCGACGGTACGGGTCACGGGAAGTCCCTTCGAAGTGTCAGAAGTGTCAGACGGTGAACCGGTCGGGGTCGGCGCCGTTCCAGTCGCGCGCCCACGATTCGGGCGCGTCCTGCAGCAACTGGCCCGGCTCCAGCCAGGGGTGGAGGTCCGCGTAGGAGCGGATGGTCTGGGGATCGAGGCGGCGCTGGAGCATGTGCGGGTGCAACTGGGACGGGTCGTCGACTCCCATGGCGGCCATGATCTGCAGGGCGCTCTTGACGGTGGCTTCCTGGTAGCGCCGCACCCGCTGGGACTTGTCGCCGACGTGCAGGGCGCGGGCCCGGCGCGGGTCCTGGGTGGCCACGCCGACCGGGCAGGTGTTGGTGTGGCAGCGCTGGGCCTGGATGCAGCCGAGGGCGAACATCATGGCCCGGGCGGCGTTGGTGTAGTCGGCTCCCTGAATGAGCCGCTTCACCAGGTCGCTCCCGGTGGCCACCTTGCCGCTGGCGCCGATCTTGACTCGGCCGCGAAGCCCGGTGCCGACCAGCGCGTTGTGCACCGTCATCAGCCCCTCGGTGAGGGGCATTCCGAGGTGGTCGGCGAACTCCATCGGGGCGGCGCCGGTCCCGCCCTCCGCTCCGTCGACGACGATGAAGTCCGGTGTGATCCCCTCTTCCAGCATGGCCTTGCAGACCGCGAGGAACTGGCCGCGGGAGCCGACGCACAGCTTGAAGCCGGTCGGCTTGCCGTCCGCGAGCTCGCGCATCCGGCCGATGAAGCGCACCAGTTCACGCGGGGTGGAGAACACCCGGTGGTACGGCGGGGAGATGACGGTCCGCCCCTGCGGGACGCCGCGGACCTTCGCGATCTCCGCGTTGACTTTCGGGCCGGGCAGGACACCGCCGATTCCCGGCTTGGCGCCCTGACCGAGTTTCAGGGACACGCACGCGACCTGCGGGTGTGCCGCCTTCTCGGCGAACAGGTCCGGGTCGAAGTCCCCGTCCCGGGTGCGGCAGCCGAAGTAGCCGGTGCCGATCTCCCACACCAGGTCTCCCCCGGGCTGCAGGTGGTACTCGGACAGGCCGCCTTCGCCGGTGTCATGGGCGAAGCCGCCCAGCGCGGCACCGGTGTTCAGCGCGAGGATCGCGTTGGACGAGAGCGAGCCGAAACTCATCGCCGAGACGTTGAGCAGCGCCATGTCGTACGGCCGGGTGCAGTCCGGCCCGCCCACCCGGACCCTCGGGACGCGCGTGGGCACGGCGACCGGAGCCATGGACGGCACGAGGAATTCGCGGCCGCTCTCGTACAGGTCGAGTTCGGTGCCGAACGGCTCCTCCGCGTCAGTCCCCTTGGCGCGCTCGTACACGATGCTGCGGGTGTCGCGGTCGAACGGGCGCCCGTCCACGTTGCGCTCGATGAAGTACTGCTGGACTTCGGGCCGGATGCCCTCCAGCGCGAATCGCAGGTGGCCCAGCACAGGGTAGTTGCGCAGCACCGAATGCCGGGTCTGCAAGACATCCGCCCCCGCGAGCGCCGTCAGCGCCAGCGCGGGGACGGCAGCCAGCCACCACCAGGGCGACATCACGAAGGCCGCCGCCGCAGCGACGGCCGACCCGCACACCAATCCGACGATCCACAGGAGTCTCAGCACGACGTGCCGCCTAACCCGGGCGTGCCGCTTTCAACCCAAGCGCCGGCCGGCTTGCGGAAGGAGCGCCCGGCCGACTGGAACTCGTGCCCGCCCGCCAGCCGGTCGAGACTGCGCGGCAGCCGGGCGCGGGAACGAGGTCGACGCGGTCCAGGACCTCGATCAGGAGCGGGCACCTCCGTGCGACGAAGGCCCTCCCAAAGGCCCTCCCGCGCTCCCGGCGCCTGCCCACAGCCCGTCGCGTACGACCGCGCGGGCGCGCTTCGCGGACTCCGGGTGGCCGTCCAGGTGCTCCAGCATGCGGCAGGTGCCCACCAGGATGGCGGTCAGCTCCGGCACCTCCAGGTCCGGTCGCACCACACCGGCCTGCTGGGCGCCGTCGAGGAGCGCGGCGAGCACCTCGCGCAGGGCGCGCCCGGCCTCGGAGGTGGCGGCCCGGACATCGACGCCTGCGTCCGCGAGCGCCGCGGCGAAGGCGTTCTTGACGGGAGACTGATCGAGTATCAGGTCGAAGAACGCGAAAAGAGCGTGCGTCGGCTCGGTCTCGGCCAGCAGGCGCCGCCCCTCCTCGGCCAGCTGTTCCAATCGCCGGACGAGCACCGCTTCCAGCAGGACTTCCTTGGTGGGGAAGTGTCGGAACACGGTGGCGATGCCGACCTTCGCCTCCCGGGCGATCTCCTCGGTGGACGCGCCGGTGCCCCGCTCGGTGAAGACCGCCTCGGGCAGCCAAGTCTGCAACAGCTACGCCGCACGAGATCTTCGGGCAGTTGGTACGCCTCATCTCGGCAGGCAAGTGGAGCGAACTCCCCGAGCTCTACGCTCAGGACGCCGAGGTGGACATCGTCTTCTCGCCGGTCCCGCCACGCCGTATCCACGGCCGGGAGGAACTCCGCAAGCGCTTCGCCGCCCTGGGGGCCGACGACGCGATCCGCCTGCACGCCGAGAACATCCACCTTCACGGGACCGACGACCCCGAGGTGGTGATCGCCGAATTCGACTACGAGGGCCTGTACCCCGCCACCGGCCGCACCTTCCGCACCGCGAACATCCAGGTACTGCGCGTCAGGGACGGCCTGATCGTCGAGACCCGCGACTACCACGACCACCTCGCCTTCGCCGCGGCGGACGGACGCGCCAGCCAGTTGCTCGCCGCCATGGACCAGCAAGAATGAACCACCGCACGCCCGGCGCCGGACCGCAGCGGCAGCTTTCCCGAGTCCCGGCGGAGTACCTCGCCACCCGCCGTTACCGGACCTGCTCGACAAACGTCCGCCGCCCGCACCGGAGACGGTCACGGAAAGACCGTCGCACGCACAGCCGGGGGTCTGCAACTTCTCTCCCGCCAAAGGGCGTTCCGCCACCGCACGCCAGTACGGGAAGTGCACCCGCAGCCCCCGGATCCCGCAGTTCTGGGCAGCGGACGGCCGGAAAACAGGACACCGGGCTGATCACCTCAAATACTGCCGGGCGACCTTCCTGGCCTCCGCCTTCTCCCTCGAAGCCACCGCCTTGGGGAGTCGCCGTGCTACCACCACGCGTACCCGGCGATCGCCGAGGAGAGGGCCACGACGGCGAGGAAGCCCCAGGTGAACCCGAATCGATGCCCTCCCCCGGCCGCGGCGCAGACGGTCCAGACGGCGGGGAAGATCATGCCTCTGAGGAAGACACCCAGAGCCTTCTTGGTGCGGAGATTCATTCTGCGTACCTCAGGGCCCTCCGCCGCCTGAGCACTCAGCGGCAAAGCTGTCGCCGCGTCACCCTCACCGCTTCGACCGCGCGGCCCGACACCCGACACCCGACACCCGACACCCGCACAGCATGGTCAATCTGACGCCGAGTCGAACGGCGAATCCTGGCCGGCCGACCGGCACTCGAATCCGACGGCTTCGATGCTTCCCGGAAGCCGAACCGCGAAGCATCCGCTGTCGGCGCAGCCATTCGGGCGCTCGATGATCAGGTCCGGTGTCCGGGCCGGCGCATGGCGGAGGACATCGGCCGCAGGATCCTCGGGCCCCTGACCGCCGGCTCCGGCTCCGCCCGGAGCCCCTGCGCCCGTGGGCAAGGCCCAGGGCGCCCTGCGACAACGTGCGGCGTATGTCTCGCCAGAGCGTGACGGCGTTCCGCGCCGCGAACAAGGCGTGGCCCGACCGACTTTGAGCGAGGACTGCAGCTGTGCCATACATTCCGTGGGCCAGGAGAACAGCGTCCCCATCGACCTCTTCGGCTACTTCCCGCTCCGGAACGGCGACGGCCGGTTCGGAGATGGCGGACCGAATCTGGGCGTTGTGGGCGGCGGCCGTGTCGTTGCTCCTGGGTGTCTGGAGCGCGCAGCGGTTCTTGACCGCCGGGCACCGGCCCAGAGCCGCCTGGGAGGAGCCGACCGGGGTCGACCCCGGCACCTTCCCGGTGTGCAGGAACCTGTGCCCCGCGAACCGCTACGACGTGCCTCCTCGTGGCCACCGGCAAGCCGTACTGTCGGCCGATCCGCTACCGGATCGGCGCCCGGCCACGCCGCACCGAACAACTCCCCGGCTGCGCTCGACCGTGCCTCACTGGTCCCACAGATCCCGGTCCTCGGCGTGGAGGAACCGCGGCGCGGAGATCTTACGGAGGCTGATGTCGCTGACCGGCCACTTCTCGAAGTCGTCGCCGAGCAGCCGAACCAGGAACTCGACCAGGCCGAACGGGTAGACGGACCAGGCCGCGTCCTGCCGCGCGTAGACGGCCACCGGCCACGCTTGCGGGTCCGGGTCGGCGGCGATCCAACAGAGCACGTCCGCCTCCGTGATGCCCCAGACGAGCATGTCGCCGAGGTCGTAGCGCCCGACGTCGGCGGGATCGCACCATTCGCCGGCCGACCGTTCCCGCATGGACGGGTGGAGCCGCGAGACGAAGTCCCCGTCCAGGTCCGCCTTGTTCGTAGCCGGGCCGAGAATCTCCAGGTAGTCCTCGATTGATCCGCTGCCGTAGATCCTGATGAATTCCTGGTAGTCGCTCGGCAGGGCGCGACCATAGGACGAGGTGACCGCGTCCCAGTCGACCGTGCTGCCGACGGTCGGCCCGGCACGGTGGAGAAGACCTTCCAGGGGGTGTGCCATAAGAATCTCAACCTCCGGTTGGCGCGTGTCAGTAGACGAGGCCCGAGGGCGACGAGTAGCCCATATTGTGCCACGCTCCGTCGTGGAGGCTGTACATGACATTGGGCACGAATTCGTTGGTGGCGATCGGTGTCATCGCTCCGGTGGCAGGGTCGAACCCTACGGCGTTCATCTCGAAGCCGATGGGGACCACTCCGCTCCCACTGTACTTGGGAACGACCGAGTAGCTGACGATCTGACCGCCCTGCACCGCCTTCACCACCTTCTTCTCCCAGTAGTCCATGTTCCTTCCCGGATAATCCGGGCCACGCTTGTCGATCGCATAGCTGTTCGCGGTCCGCGAGCAGGTGGCGAGGTTTTCGTACCTGTCGCCGTCGCCCCCGAGGGAATTTGCGAGAAGATGGCAGGCATTTCGCCAGTACCCCCGCTTTATCACCGTTCCCGAGTTCCTTGACGAACTTGTTGGCCCAGAAGTATCCGGGAGGTCGGATACCGTCTTCGCCCCGCGTCTCGGTCTGGCTGCCGTGATTCTTGATGAAATCGGCGGTCAGGCAAGCGGTGACGCCGGTGGCGCGGCTTCCGTTGGTCACGTCCACGGGCGAGTACTCGCGCCATCCGCCCCCGAAGGCGTTCCGGCAGTCGCCCTTCTTGCGCTCGTTGCGGTCGGAACGCGGTGCGGGCTCCGGCTCGGGCGCGGGTTCGGTGAACAGGTCGACCGCCAGGTCCACGGCACCTGCGACGAACGTTTCGAGTCCTCCGACGAGGGCGGTCACGATCGGGGTGGCCACCGCGATGACACCGGTGGTGAACCAGGTGAGCGGGTCCGGCTTGGCGACGGGCCGATTCTTGTCGTTGACGGGCCGAATGTCGGGCAGCGGCTTGCGGATGTCGACGCCGGGGTGGCTCCGGGGCGACTTGGTGGCGGGGCCACCGCCACCTCCGCCACCACCGCTTCCGCGGCCGCCGCCCGGTCCGCCGAGGCGTCCGCTGCCACCGCACTGGGTGGTCCACCAGTGGGTGTCGCAGAACTGGTCCTTTTCGCCCGAGGCGTAGGACGATCCGCTGTCGTAGCAGCACTCGTTCGAGCCGATGGCGTTCGACGTCCCGAAGACCAGGTCGAACTCCCAGGTCAGGAAGCTCTCGTAGGCGCGCGCCTCGGCCTTCATTGCGCTGACCCACATGCTGCCGGCCTTCTGGAGGGCGCGTCCCTCGGCCTCCATTCCGCTGACCCACATGCTGCCGGCCTTCTTGGCCGCCTTGCTGATCCGGTCGCAGCCGGGGATCCAGCAGTGTCCCGACGGGTCCGTGCCGTCGAGCGGGTCTCCACCGGCGTATGCGAACCGGTTGCCCTGGATGGAGGGGCTGGGGTTGAGGCTCCAGGAGTCGCGGGCGGTGAAGGTTCCGGTGCCGGGCTGGTACCAGCGGGCGGCCATGTCGACGTCGCCGGTGGTGGGGTCGGTCCAGGCGCTCTGGTAGCCGACCGCCGTTCCGGTTCCGGCTCTGGCCGTGGGCTTGCCGAAGGGGTCGTACGCGGTGCTGCTGCTGAGGGTGTTGGTGGTGGGGTCGAGGGCGGCGACGACGTCGGTGTGGGCGTCGGTGATCTCCAGGCGGGCGCCGCCGGTGGTGGTGCCCGCGGCGGCCAGCAGGCCGCCGTCAGGGGTACGGCTGTAGCGCGAGGTTCCGTCGGAGACCTTGTTGGTGGAGCCGCCGTCGTAGGTGAACGTCGCGGGGCCGGCCTGGGTGACACGGTCGAGTGAGTCGTAGGTGTAGCTGACCGGCCCGCGGACGGTCATCCGGTCGAAGCCGTCGAACTGGACGGCGGACGGCTGGGCCCCGTGGACGGTCTGGCTGTTGAGCGTGCCGCGGGGCGTGTAGGTGTAGCTGTTGGCTCCGTCGTCGAGGAGTTCGTTGCGTTCGTCGTACATGCTGCTGACGCCCCCGGCGCTGGTCCGGTTGCCGGCCGCGTCCCAGGTGTAGGCGGTTGTGGTGCTTCCGCTCTTCCAGGAGATGAGCCGGCCGGCGAGGTCGTAGGCGTAGGTGTTCTGCGCCGCTCCGGCGGTGCCGGTGGCGGTCTTTCCGGTGATCCGGCCATTGGCGTCGAAGGTGTAGGCGAGGGAGGAGACGGTGCTGCCCGCGGGGTTCTTGACGGTGTCGGTCGCGAGCCGGCCGGTGAGGTCGTAGCCGTAGTTCCGGGTCGATCCGCCGGTGCCGTACCGCGTGGTCTTGAGTCGTCCTGCGGTGTCGTAGTCGTAGCCGATGGTGGTCCCGGTCAACGGGTCGGCCGCTGTGAGCAACTGGTCGGCAGTGCCGTAGGTGAAGGCGGCTGTGCCGGCGGCGTCGGTGCGCCCCGTCATGTTGCCGTCGGCGTCGTAGCTGTAGCCGGAGTTTCCGCCGGGGCCGGTCGCGGTGAGCACGCTTCCGCGGTCGTTGTAGGTGTAGGTGTTGGTGCCGGTGGGGGCGGTGGCGCTGGTGAGGCGGCCTTCGAGGTCGTAGCCGAGGGTCCGAGTGGGGGTGGCGACCTCGGCGCCGGTGGCGGTCTCCTGGGTGATGCGCCCCAGCGGGTCGTAGCTCCGCTGGCGCAGGATGCCGCCGGGTTCGGTGAGGGCGGTGGCGCGGCCGGCGGTGTCGTAGCTGGTCGTGAAGGCGCTGTCGGCGGCTCCCGGGGCGGCCGTGGTGGCGGGTTCGACGGTGGCTTCGGGCAGGCCCAGCTGGTTGTAGGTGTAGTAGGTGGCCTTGTTCATGCCGTTGGTGAAGCGGGTGCGGTGGCCGGCGGCGTCGTAGCCGAAGGTAGTGGTGATGGTGGACTGCGGGCCCACGGGTTCGACCTGGCGGATCAGGTTGCCCGCCGGATCGTAGGTGCGGCTGGTGGTGTGCGCGGCGCTGTCGGCCTGGTTGGTGATGCGGTCGGTGCTGCCGGTGGAGGCGCCTTGCAGGTCGTAGGTGGCGTAGGAGGTGCCGATGGTGGTGCCGGCCGTGTCGAGTTGGCTGGTGGCGACGGCGTTGCCGAGGGCGTCGTACGCGGTGGTGCTGGCGGTGCCGTCGGGGAGGGCGGTTTTCTGCGGCCGGCCGAGGGCGTCGTAGTCGGTGCGGGTGGTCAGCCCTGCCGGGTCGGTGACGGTGAGCTGTTGTCCGGCGGCGTCGTAGGTGGTCTTGGTGGTGCCGCCCTTGGGCAGGGTGGAGGTGGTCTGGTTGCCGGCGTCGTCGTAGCCGAAGGTGCTGGTCAGGGCGACGGGTGTGGGCTGGCGCTCGATCTGGGTGGCGGTGATGCGCCGGCCGAGGTCGTCGTAGGTGGCCTCGGTGCGGCCTCCCATCGGGCTGACGGCGGCGAGCGGTTCGCTCTCCAGGTCGTACGTGTAGGTCCAGGTCGGGGTGGTGCCGGCGACGGCCGGCTGCTTCCGTTCTACGAGGTTGCCGAGTTGGTCGTATCGGCTGGCGGTGGTGAGGGCGAGACCGCTCGGGTCGACGGTGCTGGAGGTGATGCGGTCGAGGGCGTCGTAGGCGGTGGCCACGGTGGGCGTGAAGGTGGTACCGGTGCGGGGGTCGGTGTAGGCGGAACCGGTGGTAGCGGTGCGGCGGCCGTCGAGGTCGTATGTGTTGGTGGTGACGGTGCCGAGCGGGTCCCGGGTGGCGGTGACGTCGCCGAACGAGTCGTAGCCGGTGGTGGTGACGGCCCTGACGGCGACGGGAGCGGTGGTGCGGGTCGCCGGGTCGTAGGTCTCGGCGGTGACGAGCGGTCCGGTGGTGACGGTGGGCCGGCCGGCGGTGTCGTAGGCCTGGGTGCTGGTGTAGGCGGCCGGGTCGGCGCCGACGGCGTGGCCGTTCGGGGTGGTGGTGCTGGTGCGTCGGCCGAGCTGGTTGTAGGTGTGGCTGGTGACGGCGTCGGTGCCGGCGCCCTTGACGGTCTCGGTCAGCAGGAGGCCGGCGGAGTTGTAGGTGTTCTCGATGCGCTGGGTGAGGCTGCCGCCGGTGGCGGTGGTGCTGAGGACGCGACCGGCGGCGTCGTAGGTGTACGTGGCGGTGCGGTTCAGGCCGCCGGGGTCGAGGGTGGTGGAGGTGGTGCGGCCGGCGGCGTCGTAGACGGTGACGACGGTGGCCTTTCCGCCGCCGGCGGTCTGCTGGGTCGGTCGACCTGCGGCGTCGTAGCTGTTCTGCTGCAGGACGATGGTGCGCTGGGTGCCGTCGGTGTTGCGGTAACCGTCGAGGTCGACCTCGGCGACGGTGTTGTCGTCGTTGTAGTAGGTGTGGGTGGTGCGGCCCATCGCGTCGGTGACGGTGGCCAGGCGTCCGGCGGGGTCGTAGGCCCGGGATTCGAGGGCCTGGAACCGGGACGGGACGGGGTCGAGGGGGCTTCCCGTGTAGTTCCAGATGCTGGTGCGCAGCAGGCGGTGGGCGGCGTCGAAGCTGTAGGACCAGATGGTGCCCGCGGGGTCGGTGACACCGGTGGTGTTGCCCGCCGGATCGTAGCCGTAGCTGGTGGTGTGGCCTTCCGGGTCGGTGGTCTTGTACAGCTGGTTGTGGGCGTTGTACGTCCAGGTGGTGGTGCGGGGGGTGTCGCCGCCGGTGGTGTCGGAGACGGTCTGCGCGGTGGGGTTGCCGTCGCTGTCGTAGGCGGTGGCGGTCTTGCGGGTGTGGACGGTGCCGGTGACGGCGTCGGTGGTGGCGGGGTCGGTCTGGGTCAGCGGGTTGTTGAGGCCGTCCCACGTGTAGGTGGCGGTGGCGGTCGCGCCTGCTCCGCAGTCGGTGCAGGTGGTGGTGGCGGCGGTGCGGCGGCCGAGGTTGTCGTAGCTGTAGGTCGTCACCGCGCCGGTGGGGGCGGTGGTGCGGGTGAGGTTGCCGGCGCTGTCGTAGGCGTACGCGGTGGTGGCGCCGGCGGTGTCGGTGTTGCTGGCGACGAGGGCGGCGGGCTGGGTGCCGGTGGAGCCGACGGCCGGCTCGGTGCCGGTGGTGTAGGCGGTGGTGGCGGTGCGGCCGGTGGGGAAGTCGGGGGTGGCGGGAGTGCCCGTGCCGGTGGGGTCGCCGAGTGCGTTGTACGTGTAGGTGGTGGCGTACGTGGTGTCGGCGGCGTTCGCGGCGCGGGCGTCACTGCTCGTCAGGAGCCGGTCGTTGACCGGGTTGAACGGATTGGCTTCGTCGAGCGCGTACGCCGCGTACGAGGTGTGGCAGTGGGCGGCGTCGGTGCAGGTGGTGGTGGACACGGCGTTGCCGCGCTCGTCGTGTCCGGTGGTGACGGAGTGGCCGTCGGCGTCGGTGACGCTGTACCGGAAGCCGTGGGTGTCGTAGCTGTAGCGGGTGACGGCTCCGGTGCCGTCGCTCGACGTGGCGAGCTGGCCGGTGCGGGTGTCCCAGCGCCACGACATGGTGTTGCCGTTGGGTTCGGTGACGGAGACGCTGGTGCTCTTGGTCTGGCTGCTGGCGCTGCCCATGGCCTTGTAGTGGGCGGTGACCGTGTCGGCGCCCAGCACCGAGGGGTAGCGGGCGACTTCGGCGATGGTGCCGGTGAAGCGCCCGTCGGGACTGGTGGGGTGGTTGGGCCAGCCGCCTTCGGCGGTTCCTGCGCCGACGTACGCGTAGCTCGACCCGTTGTAGTAAACGGTGCGCTTGGCGGTGGTGGCGGCGCTCTGGGCTCCGTCGAGGTAGAGGGTCTGGCCGTTGTCGTCGCCGGCGAGGACGGCGTGGTGCCAGGTGTTGTCGTTGACGGTCTTGGCGGAGGCCAGGGCGTTGGCCCCGTCGCCGGTCCACAGGGCGCCGTAGAGCTTTCCGTCGGTGCCGATGTACAGCGCCGGGTTCCACTGGTCGACGCCGGCAGTGTGGGCGGCTCCGATCGGGAACGACTGGTAGCCGTACAGCACGCCGGAGGCCGCGGTCTTGAACCACAGCTCGATGCTGTTGGCGCCTCGGACAGGGGCCGCGGAGGCGGGCAGTTGGAGCGAGGAGGTGGTGCCGTTGAAGGCGACGGCGGTGCCGTCGCTGCTGCCGGAGGGGCCGGCGACGGCATTGGTGGTGCTGGTGTAGGTGCCGTGGTCCTGGTTGGGCAGGGCGCTGCCGAGGGTGTCCTGGGCGATGGTCGCGCCGGCGGGGTCGTTCAGGCGCCAGTAGCCGGCCGGGTTGTTGTTGGTGACGCCGCTGCGGTAGTTGGCGGATTGGCTGCCGGCGCCGCCGGCGGGGGCGGTGGCGTACGTGTAGTGGCGGCTGATGGAGGTGGCGGACAGGGTGTAGTCGTAGTAAGCGAAGTCGGCGATCTGGCCGTTGAAGTGGCCGCTGGCGTCCGCCGGGACGGCGGGGAAGCCGCTGCTGGTGGTGCCGGCTCCGAGGTACACGTACTGGTCGCCGTTGTACCGGGTGGTGCCGGTGACGGGGCTTCCGCTGGCGACGCCGTCGACGTACAGCTGCTGGATGTTGGTCGAGCCGGAGCCCGCGACGGTCAGGGCCGCATGGTGCCAGCTGTTGTCGTTGACCGCGGTGGCGGAGACGGCGGTGTTGGCGGCGCTGCCGGTCCACAGTCCGCCGTGCAGCTTGCCGTCGGTGCCCACGTAGAGGGTGGGGTTCCAGGCTTGGCCGGTGGCGCTGCCGCCGAGCGGGAAGGACTGGGTGCCGTAGACGACGCCGGCGGCGCCGGTCTTGAACCAGACCTCGACGCTGGCGCTGCCGCCGGTGCGGGGCACGGCCCCGGCGGGCAGCTTCACGTAGGACGTGGTGCCGTTGAACGTCGCGGCCGTGCTGTTGCCGGTGCCGTAGGGGCCGCCGGCGTTCAGCGCGGTGTTGGAGTAGCTGCCCTGGTTCTGGGCTTGGGCCTGGGAGGTGAGCAGTTCGGCGGCCTGGTTGCCGCTGGTGTCGTTCAGGCGCCAGTAGCCGGAGGGGTGGGCGTCGACGACGGCGGCGTCGTAGGCGGTGGCGCCGTTGGCCGCCTGGCCGTAGAGGGCGGCGGCGTTGATGCCGTGGTCGAAGGCGGCGACGTCGGCGATCTGGCCGGTGAAGTGGCCGGAGGCGTCGCCGGTCGGGGAGTTGGGCCAGCCGCTGCTGACGGCGCCGGCGCCGAGGTAGACGTGGTTGGAGGCGCCGTTGGGCTGGATGGCCCCGGTGAGCGTGGCGACCGTTTGGCCGTCGAGGGACAGGGTCTGGGTGGTGGGGGTGTCAGCGGACAGGACGGCCTGGTGCCAGTTGCCGTCGGTGACGGTGGGGCTGCCGGCCATCGTCTTGCTCGCGTCGCCGGTCCAGAACTGGCCGTGGAGCTTGCCGTCGGTACCGACGTACAACGCCGGGTTCCATGAAAGGCCGCTGGCGGGGGTGGTGCCGAGGGGGAAGGACTGGTAGCCGAGCAGGACGCCGGGCTTGGTGGTCTTGAACCAGAGGGCCAGCGCGCCGGTTCCGGTGGTGGGCACGTGGGCGGCGGGCAGTTCGGCCCACGAGGTGGTGCCGTCGAAGCCCGCGGAGGTGGTGCCGCTGATCGGACCGGCCGCGCCGAGCGCGACGTTGGAGTAGGTGCCGTTGTCGGGTGTCGTCCGCGCCGGGGCGACAGTGTTGAAGGCCTGGCTGGCCGTGCCCTCGGAGAGACGCCAGTAGCCCGACGGCCGCGACGAGAGGACCGCGGAGCGGTACTGCTGCTCGCTGCCGCTGACAGTGGGCTGGTTCAGCTTCCAGACGCCCCCGATGTCGTCGGTGTACTGGGTGGCGCGGTCGTTGACGGCGTCGTAGGTGACGGCGAGCTTGGTCTTGCCCGACGGGAGGGCGAGGCTGGTCAGTTCGGCGGAGGGCTGCTGGGCGGCGGCCCACTGCGCGGCGACGGCGGGTGCGCCGAGGGCGTGCGGGTAGACCGCGGCTTCGGCGAGCTGTCCGTTCAGGTGGTTGACGCCGGCGGTGCCTGGCGCGGGCGCGGCGGGCCAGGGGATGCCCTGGGTGTAGCCGGCGCCGAGGTAGGTGAAGTCGGTGTCGAGGTGGTCGATGGCCCCGTTGAGGGTGCCGACGGGCGCGCCGTCCAGGTACAGGGTCTGGGTGTCGCCGGCCCCGGAGAGGACGGCGTAGTGCCACTTTCCGTCGGTGACGGCGGTGGTGGACGTGATCGGGTTGAAGCCGATGGCGGTGCCGTAGAACTCGCCCCGGAGTTTGCCGTCGGTGCCGATGTACAGCGGTTGGGAGGCGTGCGACGGGGCGGTTCCGAGCGGCTGGTTCTGGTAGCCGACCAGCGCGCCGGGGCTGGTGGACTTGAACCAGAGTCCGACGGCGAGGTAGCTGTTGCGGAGACTTCCGTTGGGCAGTGCGACGGAGGAGGCGGTGCCGTCGAAGGTACCGACGGTGGTGGCGGAGCCGCTGAGCGGGCCGGTGCCGGTGCCGAGGACGACGGAGGTGTAGGCGCCCTTGTCGGCACCCTGGTTGGCGATGTTCTCGCTGGCGGCGCCGGTCGCTCCGGCCGCGTCGCCGAGCCGCCAGTACGAGGCCGGGCCGGCGTCCATCACGGTGGTGCGGAAGTGCGATCCCGGGCTGTAGGTGTAGGTGGTGCAGGGGCGGGCGGTGTTGGTGCCGGCGGGCGGGGTGCAGACCTGGGTGAGCCGGTCGGGGTTCGCGCTGTCGTAGGTGTAGGTCCACGTCTGTGCGGTGTTCCAGTCGGTGCCGACCGCGGGGTCGGTGAAAACGCTGGCGATGTGCTTGCCGTCGGCGGTCCAGGTGAAGTGCAGCGCGCGGCCGGACGCCTGGTCGGTGGCGGAGTCGAGCTTGCCGCCGGCGTAGTGCAGCAGCTGGGTGTGCTGCTGACGGTCGGTGATCTGCGACAGCCGGTAGCCGTCACCGGAGGGCTGGGCGAAGGTGTAGACGGTGCCGGTCTTGTCCGCGAGGGTGAATCCGGTGCCGGGGTTCGCGGCGAGGGTCTCGAACTCGCCGGCCGGCGACGTGTAGAGGGGCATGCCGGTGGTGGTGCGGTTGCCCGCGGGCCACGGCGTGGTGCCGCCGTTGTGGTACAGGTACTGGACGCCGGTGGTCCGGTCCACGGCGAGGATGTCGGTGCCGGTGTCGCCGGGGATGCCGTTGACGGGGGTCAGGTCGCGCAGGTTCTGCCAGCCGGTGGCGAGGTCGGTCGGGCTTCCCATGGTTGAGGTGCCGAGGGTGGCGTTGCCGGTGCCGGGGTAGAGGCGGAGAGTGCCGTCGGTGCGGAGGGCGGCGAGGTCGCCGTGTCCGTCGTGGTTGAAGTCGCCGCCGATCACGTCGACGAAGCCGACCCAGCCGTTGCCGATGTAGACCCGTGCGCCGAGGCTCCCGTCCGCGGCCACCGGGTACGCGTACATCAAGCCGGTCGACGTCTCGACGGCGACGACGTCCTTCTTTCCGTCGGCGGCGAGCGGCGGGGTGATCGTCACGTACTGCATGCCGTTCCAGCCGCTGGCGCCGATCGTGGTGATCGCGCCCAGGTTGGAGCCGCTCTGGCCGGAGTAGAGGTTCAGTGCGCCGTTCCAGTTGGCCACGGCGATCACGTCGCCGACGCCGTCGCCGTTCAGGTCGCCGCCCGCGATCTGCGACACGCCGTTCCAGCCTTCGCCCAGCCAGCGCCGCTTGGCCTGGGAGAAGTCGGGGCCCGGGTAGACCCACAGCTTGCCGGTGCTGGAGTCGACGGCGACCGCGTCGTCGATGCCGTCTCCGGTCTGGTCGCCCGCCGTCGCGAGCTGGGTGA
This sequence comes from Streptomyces sp. TLI_171, assembly GCF_003610255.1. Lineage (GTDB taxonomy): Bacteria > Actinomycetota > Actinomycetes > Streptomycetales > Streptomycetaceae > Kitasatospora. The sequence continues at coordinate 127,622 of NZ_RAPS01000002.1, forward strand.
GCTGGAAGTCGTTGCGTCCGAAGCGTTCGGTGCGGCCGTTGGCCGTGGTCAGCACCACGCCTCCCCCGCCGTCGGCCTCCGGGACGACGCCCAAGTCGTACGACGACGACCAGCCGGCCCCGAACAGCGAACCGGTGCGCGGGTCGAGCGAGTTGTAGGTGCGACCGACCGACAGGGAAGGGCCGACCGCGGCGACGGCGGCGTCGGAGGCGCTGGTGGTGTAGTTGCCCGCCTGCGGGTCGAAGCTCGGGGTGGTGCCGTTGCCGACCGCGCCGCCGATGCGCGAGGTGACCAGCGGCTGCTGCACGGACGTGGTGAACCCGATGGGCTGGGAGTCGAGGCTCTCGCCCAGGTGATCGCCTGCCTTCACCGTCCACAGGTAGGAGGAGTTCCACGCCAGCACGCCGACCGGAACCCGCCACGAGGTGGACGGCTGCCAGCCGGACTCGGCGAGCAGCTGCGGGCTGCCGAGCGAAGGGTTGGTATAGACCTTGAAGTCGTAGTCGACTCCGGTTCCGGGGCTGTTGTCGGGGTCGTGCCCGGTGGCGTACAGGTGCGGCGACAAGGTGCCGACGGCCGTTCCGGCGAGCGGTTCGACAACGTCGATCTGCGGCGCCACGTTGCTGCTGGTGATCCACCTGCACACGGACGGCGGCACACCGTAGGAGTCCCGCAGCGAGGTGGTGCCGCCGACGTAGCCGTCCCAGCACAGGATGTACGACGTGTTGGCGGGCAGCGGCGGGATGACGCCGGTGACGGTGACGGACTCACCGGTGCGCACCAGGCCGGAGACACCGACCAGTGGGGCGTTGACGTTCTGCTCGACCCAGTTCCCGTCGAAGATGCGGGCCTTGAGCTGCATGCTGGTCGAGTTCCACCAGTTCGCGGCGAGGTCGGTCATGGTGACCCGCTGCGAGCCGGCGGTGGTGGCGGTCGGCGGCACGTAGTTCGCGTCGACGTTGTAGGACGCCGCCCAGTCGCTGTACACGATGGACAGGTAGGGCGGGTAGCCGGTGTTGACGCTGGCGAACTTCTTCCAGCTGTAGGAGTCGGTGTTGCTGGTGGTGACGGCGAGCCCGTAGTTCGCGCCGCCGTGCGCCCAACTCTCCACGAGCTGCACGCCCGCGTCGCCGTGGCTGCCGCCGAGGCTCACCCAGTCCCAGGCCGCGCCGCCGCAGGTGTCGCCGTGCGACCAGTTCCGGGAGCCGAGCTGCTGGCCGATCGACAGGCCCGGGTAGGTGTTGATGGTGTTCGGGTCCCAGCCGCTGGTGATCTGACTGACGTTCACCGGGTGCGGCGAGCACTCGTAGGAGTGCGTGTTGTTGAGGTTGAGGGTGACTGCCTCGACGTAGTTGACGCCAATGTTCGCGACTGCCGGGAAGTGCAGGTAGCTGTTGAACCGGTCGGCGCCGCCGTCGTAGGTACCGATCCGCAGCGTGGAGTCGGCGGAGTTGTTGGCCTTGGCGGTGTTCTGAACGAACGTCGACCTGCCGACGTTGATGCCGCTGGTGGTCGTCGGGTCGACCTTGACCGGGTAGACCCGCTTCGGGTCCTTCAGCCAGGCCGTGTCCAGGGACATCCGCAGGATCTGGGCACTGCCCTCGGTCACCAGCGAGTACGTGACGCCGCCGGTGCGCGCCCCGTCACCGGAGGCCGGGTCGATCCGAGAGTCCTCCATGAAGCCGGTCGGGATGGTGAGCCGGACGTCGCCCTTCTCGTCCCGGAAGTCCACCTGCCCGGCGGCGCCGACGGACGCGGTCATCCCCGTCAGCACGAGCGGGAAGTCCCAGACGGCGGGCGCGGAGGCGTCGTGCAGGACCAGCGACTCCTTGATGCCCTGCGCCATGCCGTTGTAGACCACGTCCGCCCCGGGGCGCGCCGCGGGGTAGGTCAGCTGCTCCCCCGTGACCCGGCCGGTCACCGGGGCGGCGTCCTTCAGGCCGTATGAGACCTGGTGGGCGGCGTCGAGCTGCCAGCGGAGCACCTCGGCCGCGTTCGAGCTCGACGCGAAGGTGACGTCCTGGTCGTTGGCCGCCTCGCGCCAACGACCGGTGCGGGTCTGCGACAGGGTGGTGTCGATGTCGGCCCAGCTGCCGTCGGCGGCCTTGTAGTGGACGGGGCGCGAGTAGACGCGGACGGTCTTGCTGCCGTCCGGGTTGGTGAAGACCGAGGTGCTCTCGGTGCGCTTGCCGAGGTCCTCCACGCCGTCGGGGGTCGGGCCGGGAGTGGTCGTGGCGGGCTGTCCGCCCTCGTCCCGGGCGTCCTTGCCGGCGTGACCGCCGGAGCGGTCCCTGGTCTTGAGGCCGTCCGGCTGCCCGGCCTCCTTGCCGGCGGGAACGGGCTGCTGCCCGAGCGAGGACTTCGGGTCTGCCGGCTGGCGACCGTCGTCCTCGGGGCTCAGCTCGCCCACACCCGGAGCGTGCTTGCGCGCATCCCCCACCGCCGCGTTCCGGGACGTCTGCGACGAGCCCTGCCCGTCCGCCGACCCGCCCAACTGCTCGGGCGTGCGCACCTGCTGATGGTTCTGCGGGGACGGCGCCTGGCCCGCGGCGAACGCGAGGGCGTTCTCGGTACCCAGCGTCAGCATCATGACGAGGCCCAGCAGCAGCGACACCCGTCGCACGGCTGTCCTCGCCGTCCACCGCGCACCGTGGCCCCGGCGACGGGACGAATCGTCGGAGCCGAACCGCACCAGGACAGCAAGAAGCCACGAACGACGCACCGAAATCCCCACCCCAACAAGCCGGTCGCCGGCATCCAGACGGCGACGGCGACCTATTAGATAGCGGACGATCACTCGAGCGCGCACTCAGGAAAATGCCCCCGCTTGTCCGCCTCCCTCTGGGTTCGCCCGAAAGATCCGATGAGTTTCATTAAATTTTTTGCGATCTTTTTACTTCAATCCACACCTACCAATTACACTGATTCTCTTCAAATAGCCGCATATTCGGACACGATGCGCCCACACCCAACGAATCCACCCTGGATCCCCTCGTCAGAGGTGCAGTTGGCTCGGGCCCGCGATGCCCCGACTGGCGACTCTTGGACCGGGGAAGCCCGGACCGGCAGCCCCCGCCGGCAGACTTCGCTTCCGCGGTATCGTCCTGACGCCACCGGCCGCGACCCGCCTGCGTCACCCAGCCCGACGATCCGAGGCCCGTTCCGGCCGCACCACGCCTCCACGAACAGGAACCAACAGTCCCGTGAAGATCCCCTCTCCCCTGCAGTCCCCTCGCGCCCTCGTGCTGGCCGCCGCGGTCGCTGCTGCGCTGCTGGGCACGGCCCTGGCGGTCTGGCTCTGGCCGCACGGCGCTGACGAGGCTTCGGCGAAGGTCGCTGCGAACGACTACTCGGGCCGCCCGTCGGTCTGCCTGGCCGCCGACGATTCGGCGGCCTCCGCCCCACTCGTCCAGCAGACCTGGGCGGTCCTTCAACGGACCAGCACCGCCAGCCAGGTCAACGCCCAGCAGCTCGTGGTTCCCGTCAAGGACGCGACCGCGGCGGCCCCCTATCTGTCCGGCCTGGTCGCCCAGCGCTGCACCATGATCGTCACCGCCGGCGCGGCGTTCGACGGCGCACTGCCCGCCGTCGCCAAGGGCGCCTCGCAGATCCGCTTCATCGCCGTCGACCCGCCGTCCGGCACAGATCTGCAAGGCGCCACCGCCCTGACCCTCGACCAACTCCCGGACGGCCTCGGCCGAAGCGTCCGCGACCTCACGGCGAAGCACTGACCCGCCGCTCCCACGAGCTCCCCTCCGCCGCGAGGGTCTCCCGCACCAGTCCTCGTCGGCGTTCGGATCCCTGACCTCGATGCAGCCGTGGTCCAGATCCGCGTGAACGCAATCTGCCGGCCCTATTGGTCGAGGAGTCGCTCCCACAGCAGCGCATCCTGCCAGCGCCCGTCGAGGAGGATCGAGGAATGGGCGACGCCGTACGGGCTGAACCCGTTGCGGCGGAGCACGCGCTGCGACGGCAGGTTCTCCAGGTTGGTGGCCGCCTCGACGCGGTGCAGTCCGAGTTGGTCGGTCATCACCCGGACCGCGAGCCCGACGGCGCGCCCGGCGTGGCCTCGGTTCCGGGCGACGCTGCCGATCCAGTATCCGACCGAGCCGCGGCGCAGGTGACGGCTGCGACAGGATGCCGCCCACGGTGACCTGCCCGATCAGGTGGTCGCCGGCGAGCACGACGCCGGGCCAAGCCGTGCCGGCCCGGTGTCCGGCCAGCAGTCTGTCGATCCGCCGCGCCTGGCCCTCGGGCGTGAACAGGTCGTCCAGCAGGGCGACGCCGTCGAGGGCGATCGGGTGGTCGGGGGCGAGGTCGTTGTAGGCGGGCGGCAGGAGCCGGGCGGGCAGCCCGTGGAGCAGGCACCACGGGTCGCTCCGGGCTCGAACCGGTCGGCGACGGCCATCCCGAGGCCCCGGTAGGCCGCGCCGACGGCCAGCGCGGTGGTGCCGACGACGGCGACCAGCCGGCGGCCGACACCGTCGTCCGGGCCGAGGCGGAACCGCTGACGGGTGGCCAGCAGGAGCGCGAGGATCAGCACCGGCAGGGCCATCGCCTCGACGAAGTAATCGACTTCAAGGCCGAGCACGGCGAGCCGGAGCAGTTCGGTGGTGACGGCGATCCGCCAGGCCAGCCGCAGGCCGCGGCCCAGGCCGGCGGCCAGCACCGCCAGCAGGGCGGGGAACAGCGCGGCCATCAGCCGGCCCGGGGGTCGAAGATCAGCTGGGCCGGGTGCGCGCGCGGGCGCAGTCGTGGACGGACTGCGCACAGGCGGCGGCGATCTCCGCGGGGTCGAGCGGACGGGAGTCGGTGGGTCCGGCACCGTTGGGCGGCGGAGAAGGGCGCCCGCGGGCGGTTCAGCGCCCGGACAGGCCCTGGTCCTCCAGCGCGGGCAGCACCTTGTCCAGCGTGATGGGCAGGTCGCGGACGCGCACGCCGCAGGCGTGCCACACGGCGTTCGAGACTGCGGCGGCGGTGCCGACGATGCCGATCTCGCCGATGCCCTTCGCGCCCATCGCGTTGACGTGGGGATCGTGCTCGTCGAGCCAGTGCGCCTCGATCTCGCCGACGTCCGCGTTGGCCGTGATGTGGTAGCCGGCGAGGTCGTGGTTGACGACGTGGCCGGTCCGGGGGTCGAGGATGCTGCTCTCGTGCAGCGCCATGGACAGCCCCATGGTCATGCCGCCGGTGAACTGCGAGCGTGCGGTGCGCGGGTTGATGATCCGGCCGGTGGCGAACACGCCCAGCAGGCGCGGCACCCGGATCTCCCCGGTGTCCAGGTGGACCCGGGCCTCGGCGAACTGGGCGCCGAAGGCGTGCATCGCCCAGCGGTCGTCCGCCGGGCGGACGGAGCCGGACGCCTCGGCCCGGTCCGGCGGCTCGGCCCCGTAGCGGGCACGGAGGGCGCGGGCGGCCTCGACCACCGCCGAGCCCCAGGTCGACATGCCCGAGGAGCCGCCCGCGACCGTCGCCATCGGGTAGTCGGTGTCGCCGATCCGCACCTCGACCCGCTCCACTGCGACGCCCAGCGCGTCCGCGGCGATCTGCGCCAGCGTGGTCCAGGTCCCGGTGCCGAGGTCGGCCGCGCCGATCTCGGCGACGTACCGGTCGCCCTCCCGCCGGATCGTCGCCGTCGACTTCGGCATCCGGTGCGCCGGGTAGGTGGAGGCGGCGACGCCGGTGCCCACCAGCCAGTCGCCTCGGCGGCGCACGCCCGGCCGCGGGTCGCGCCCGCTCCAGCCGAAGCGGGCCGCACCCTCGCGCAGGCAGCCGACGAGGTTGCGGCTGGAGAAGGGCTTGCCGCTCTCCGGGTCGGTGGCGGGCTCGTTGCGGATCCGAAGCTCCACCGGGTCCAGGCCGAGGCGCTCGGCGAGTTCGTCCATCGCCACCTCGGGCCCGAACATGCCGGGGCACTCCCCGGGGGCGCGCATCCAGGACGGCACGGGGACGTCGAGGGCGGCCAGCCGGTGGGTGGTGCGCCGGTTCGCGACGGCGTACATCATCCGGGCGGGCACGCCGGTCTGCTCGGCGAACTCCTTGATCCGGGAGGTCTGTTCGACGACGTCGACCGCGAGGGCGGTCAGCGTGCCGTCGGCTTCGGCGGCGAGGAGGCAGCGCTGGATGGTGGGGGTGCGGTAGCCGGCGAGGGAGAACATCTGCTGGCGGGTCAGCGCCAGCCGCACCGGACGGCCGGGGACGGCACGCGCGGCCATCGCGGCGAGCACCACGTTGACGTGCGGTTGCCCCTTCGACCCGAAACCGCCGCCGACGTACGGGCAGACGACCCGGATCCTCGCCTCGTCGAGTCCGAACACCGACGCCAGCACCGTCCGGGCGGGGTGGACTCCCTGGGTGGAGTCCCACAGGGTGAGGAAGCCGTCGCCCGGCTCCCAGCGGGCGGTGGTGGCGTGCGGCTCCATCGGGTTGTTGTGGTACATCGCGGTGGTGTACGTCTGCTCGACCGTCACCGCCGCGGCGGCGACGGCGGCCGCGACGTCGCCCTCGACGGTGTCGGTGGGGAAGTCCGGGTTCACCCGCTCCGGCGCGTAGAGGTCGTCGCGGTCGGCCCGCAGTTCGCTGTCGTGCACCGCCTGCGCGTAGGTCACCCGGACGAGGGCGGCGGCGTGCCGGGCGGTCTCGGAGTCGTCGGCGACGACCAGGGCGACGACCTGGCCGCGGAACGCGACCTCGTCGTCCTGGAGGGCGGCCAACTCCCGGTCCTCGGTGGAGGCGAGGCGTTCCGCGGTGGCGGAGGTGAGCACCGCGAGCACGCCGTCGAGCGCCTCGGCCGCGGCCGTGTCCAGCCCCGTGACGCGCCCCCGGGCGATGGTGGCCTGGACGGGGTGCGCGTAGGCGGCGTTCTCCGCCGGCGTCTCGTAGGCGTACACGGCGGTGCCGCGCACCTTGGCCGCGCCGTCCCGGCGGGGCAGGTCCGCGCCGACGGCGGTGGGCCGGTCCATGGGCGTCATCGGGCGTCCTCCCGGACGAGTTGGCGCAGGGTGGCGGCGAGGGTGCGGCGCAGCAGCGGGATCTTGAAGGCGTTGCCGCCGTCCAGGCCGTCGGCCGGGCGGGCGTCGGCGAGTTCGGCGTCCGCGGCGGCACGGTAGGTCTCCTCGGTGGCCGGTGCGCCGCGCAGCATCTGCTCGGCACGGTGCGCGCGCCACGGCACGTGGGCCACGCCGCCGAACGCGACCCGCGCGTCCGTGATCACCCCGTCCCGGACGTCCACCGCCGCGGCGACGCTGACCAGGGCGAACGCGTACGAGGCGCGGTCGCGCACCTTGCGGTAGGCCGAGCGACGGGCCACGGGCCGGGCCGGCAGGTCGATCGCGATGATCAGGTCGCCGTGTTCGAGCACGGTGTCCCGCTCGGGGGTGTCGGCGGGCAGCCGGTGCAGGTCGACGAAGGGAAGGGTGCGCTCGCCGCCCGGCCCGAGCACCCGCACCTGGGCGTCGAGGGCGGTCATCGCCACGGCCATGTCGGACGGGTGGACCGCGATGCAGTGCTCGGAGGCGCCGAGGACGGCGTGGTGACGGGTCCAACCTCCGACGGCGGAGCAGCCCGAACCGGGCTGTCGCTTGTTGCACGGTACGGTGACGTCCTGGAAGTAGACGCAACGGGTGCGCTGCAGCGCGTTGCCGCCGGTGGTGGCCATGTTCCGCAGTTGGCCCGACGCACCGGACAGCAGCGCTTGGGACAGCACGGGGAACCGCTCGCGCACCCGCCGATCGGCGGCGAGTTCGCTGTTGCGGACGCCCGCGCCGATCCGCAGGACTCCCCCGTCGAGGTCCTCGATCGTGGCGGGCAGCAGGTCGGCCACGTGCACGACCAGCTCCGGTGCGGCCACGCCCAGCTTGAGGTGGTCGACCAGGTTCGTCCCTCCGCCGAGGAACACCGCGGCCGGGTTCGCGGTGACGCTGCGGACGGCCGCTTCCGCGTCGGCCGGGCTCCGGTAGTCGAACGGCTTCACCGGGGAGCCTCCGTACCCGGTGCTGCCGCGACCGGTGTCGCGGGGCCGTGGGCCGTCGAGCCGTGTGCCGCCGCGGCCTGCTGGACGGCGGGCACGATGTTGACGTAGGCCGCGCAGCGGCACAGGTTGCCACTCATCCGCTCGGCGACCTCGGCATGGTCCAACCTCGGCGGCCGGGCGCCCTCGGTGACGGCGCTCGGCCAGCCGCGCTCGAACTCGTCGAGCATCCCGACCGCGGAGACGACCTGTCCGGGGGTGCAGTAGCCGCACTGGAAGGCGTCGCAGTCGATGAACGCCTGCTGCACCGGGTGCAGTCCGCCGCGCTCTTCCTCGGCGTCCGGCCCGTCGGCGTGCTGGCCGCGGGCGGCGACCCCTTCGGCGGTGACGACCCGCGCACCGTCCTGGGTGACCGCCAGCACGAGGCAGCTCAGCACCCGCCGTTCACCGGACAGCACCGTGCACGCGCCGCACTGCCCGTGGTCACAGCCCTTCTTCGGGCTCGTCACCCCCAGCCGCTCGCGCAGGGCGTCCAGCAGGGTCGTCCGGGTGTCGACGGTCAGCCGACGCGGGGTTCCGTCGACGTCGACGGTGATCTCGCTCATCACCGCCGAACGGTTCCCCGCCCCCGTCCGAATCACACGGGCCGCGCCGGGACTCACCCGGGCGGACGCCCCGCACCCGCCGCTGCGGCGGCTCCCGACACGAGAGCCACAGTGCCGCCGGTGCCGTGCACGAGGCCCCGACCAGCCAGAAAGGGAACCACGACGACCTCCCGGACCTGACTGTCGCGGCCCCTGCTGCCCGGGGCCGCGCCGGAGATTCCGGGAAACGCTCCGGCGCACGCGGGGCACCCGACCGTCTACGGCGCGGACCGGCCGTCGGGAGCAGCTGACATGAGCGCAGGTCACCGGGCCGAGAGCACCGGCGAGATGATCGAAGGCACCGTCAAGAAGCACCCCGACCGGGCCGTCGGCAACGAGCGCCTGGCGGCGGGGCCCCGGAACCCGCATACCTTCGCGGGTGGACAGCGGGTCCCCTGGCCCGTCGTTGGCGGTCGGTCAGGCACCCGCTGCCGGACCGCGTCCGGCCGGGCGCGGGCCCCGTCCATGTGCTGGTCAGCAGCCCAGCGGCCAGGGCGGGGCCGTGGGCCGCGGTGCTGGACAACACCCGGCCGCCATCGAGCGGGCGCTGCGGTGGCAAGGGTTCAGCCGACGGCCGAGGCGGATTCGGGCAGCGACCGGTAGGTGTCCGTTGGGTGGGCATGCCGGCCGGACGAGCGGTCGCGCAGGCAGCGGCCTACGGCGGCGGTGAGCTCCAGCCGGGGGCCGATCCGGTGCCCGATGCGGGCCACGGCCAGCTGCGGCAGGGTGGCGGGGGTGACGTCCAGGTTGGCGCGCAGCGGGAGCCAGCGGGCGCCCCGGGCTCGGCAGACGGTCTCGCCGAGGTACCAGAGCGCGCAGTCGAAGACCGGGTCGTCGAACAGCTGGAACGCGTCCGGCGGCATCGCCGGCCCGTGGGCCTCCAGGACGTCCGGTCGGCGGCCCAGGCCGATGGCCCGGACTCGCTCCCGCAGCACCTCCTCGAGCAGCTCCAACGAGCGTTCGGTGAAGTCGAGTTCGGCCTCGCGTCCGAGGGCGCGGGCCCACAACGGGAACGCGTCCTCGCGTACTACGAGCCAGTGCGCGAGGTCCTGTCCGGGCCGGCCGGGATCGAGCGGGCCGGGCGCGTCGGGCCGGATCCGGCTCCCGGGGCTCTGCCCCGGCCGGGTGCGCGCCAGCGCCAGCGCCCGTTCCACCACCGACTCCCAGTACGCGTAGCTCTCCACGCTCTCGGCGAGCCACCCGCCCTTCTCCCGGTCGGCCGCCCCCACCACCGCGTCAACCGGAAGGCAGAACGGGAAGTCGTCCTCGCACAGCTCCTGCGCCGCGGCGAGGTCGGCTTCCTCCTCCTCGTCCAGCACCTCGCGCGGCAGCGTGAGCAAGGGCTCCACCCGCCCGCCGCCGTACGGCGCGGGATCGGGCGAACAGTGCCACAGCGCACCGTAGTTGCGGACGTGCACCTCGCCCAGGTACCAGGCCGCGACGGTCAGGAACGCCTCGTCCCGCGCCTCGTAGGCCCGGTCCCAGTCCGGGTACCTGTCCCGTACCGCCTGCTCCAGCCGGGGCAGCGAGCCGGTGGTGAAGTCCCATTCGCCGCCCACCAGTTCGGTCCAGGCCGGGAAGCCGCCGTGGCCGGCCTGCAGCCAGCCGTTCAGCCGGGGGTTGTCGCGCCAGATCGGATCGTCGATGGAGGTCATGGCCGCCGAGAATAGGCGCTGGTGCGGACAGTTGACGCCAAGTCGGTTCTGGACGCGGCGGAACAGGGCGGACCACGGGAACGGCACGCCTAACAGGCCCGGTAGAGGTCTGCATCGGAGATAGATCACGAAACCGTGGACGGGACTGCGGACGTTCACGTACCGTGTGGCTCACGCCCCGAGATGGACGGAAGGAGGCGAGTGCCGTGCAGTTCATCCCTTTCCAGCGCTCCCCTTTTCCGCTGTCCCGGCGTGGTTCATGAGTTCTGACCGGGAGCGCTCCAAGCAGCCTGTATCCCGGAGGAATCCATGACCGGTCCGGTCATCCGCGCGCTCTCCGCGGGCGACGCTCATCTCTTCGATGCTCTCCCCGACCCACTGGGCGCCCGTGAAGGCCATCGGCGTACTCGGTTCCGCCCCGACTGGAAGCGCGTCGCCCTGGTCGACGGCGAGGTCGTCGCACGCGGCGCGTGGTGGGGTGGCCCCGACGACTCGGAGCCCGTCAACATCAACTGGTTCGATGTGGCAGAGGGCGAGGAGGAGGCGGGGGCCGAGCTCCTGCGCTCCGCTCCCTGGCAGGTCGAACTCGAGATCAACCTGCCTGGCGGCTGGCGGGACAAGCCCGACCTGCGCCCTGCCGCCGAGGCACGCTTCGCCGCCGCACGAGCCGCCGGGTACGAGCTCCTGGTGGAACGCTTCCTGTACCGCTGGACCCCGGAGCGAGGTCTGCCCGAGCGGCCCGGACGCCTGCGCTTCAGTGCCGAACCCGACGACACCGTGTTCTTCGACGCATTGCGCCGCATCCACTCCGTCACCCTGGACGTCCACGCGCTCAAGGCCATCGAGGAGGGCGGCCTCGATCAGGCCGCCCAGGAGGAACTCGACTTCTTCCACTGGTGCCCCTCCCCGCGGGAGTGGTGGCAGATTGCGCACACGCCGGAGGGCGACCTGGCCGGTATCCACATCCCGGCTCACAACCCGTCCGGACCGACCATCGCCTTCATCGGAGTCGTCCCGGAACAGCGCGGTCACGGCTACGCCTACGACCTCCTCGCGGAATGCACCCACTTCCTTGTCGAACAGGGCGCGGAGTTCGTCAGCGGAGCGACGGACCGGGGCAACTTCCCCATGGCCGCGAACTTCGCCAAGGCTGGCTTCCCCGTCGTCAGGGAACGCATCAACTTCCACCCGGCGGGCGAAACGGCCTAGCGAGAAGTAGCACGGTGAGCGGTCCGGCCAAGGACAGGTCCGGACCGCTTGTCAGTGCCCGACGGCATGCCGGCCGACAGTGTGATCGACAGCGGGCCATGGAGGCGGAGTTGGGCTTCCGGAGATCCGCCACCTACTCGCCGCCGTCTTCAGCCCACCAGCCGTGACCGCGACCAGCTGCTGCACTGGTCCAACTGTCGCCGACGCCACCAGGCAACAGCCCGACGCAGCCACTACCGACGACGAACCGCCGTCGAACCCGCTCGACAGGTCACGAAACCACACTGGAGTACCAGTACGGCGCGGGCGGCCGCAGGGCGTCGGTGGCGGCTTCGGTGCGGCGGCCGCGGGCCGTGCGGCGCCGGACTTCGCCCGAGCGCCGCGCCGACCCGGGGGGGTCGGTTCCTGGTGGGCGGGGTCAGGGGGCCAGGAGACGGATGTGTTCGTGGGAACAGCTCAGCACCGCGGCGATGCGGCGCAGGGTCCAGCCCTCGGAGCGGGCGGCGGCGACGGCTTCGCGCTGCGCGCAGTGGTGGAGGTCGGCGAAGGCGGCGTTGAGGGTGGCCAGCGAGTGCAGACGGTCGTGGACGGGGGCGTCCTTGAGCTGGTCGCACAGATCGGTGAGGTGTTGGGCGGTGCGGTCGACGGCCGCGCTCCAGGGGGTCGGGTCGGGCACGGGCGGCCTTCCGTTGTGCCAGGGGCGAAGGGGTGCCGCGCCCGCGCAGGCCTGCTCACCCTACGCCTCGGCCCGTGACGCGCAGGGCGAGCAGGACGACGTCGTCGCCGTGGTCGGGGCCGGCCAGGGTGTCGGCCAGCAGGTCGAGGATCTGCGGCAGCGGGGTGTGGTCGGCGACGGCCCGGGTCAGGAGGGCGGTGGCGCGGTCGATGCCCTGTTCCAGGTCTCGGCCGCGGTGTTCGACCAGGCCGTCGGTGTAGAGGAGCAGGACGGAGCCGGGCTCCAGCAGGCGTTCGTGGACGGGGCGCGCTTCGGGCAGGGCCAGGCCGGGGTGGAGCAGCAGGCCGTGCTCGGTGAGGCGTTCGGTGTCGCGGTTCGGGTGGACGAGCAGCGGGGAGGGGTGGCCGGCGTTGGTCCAGCGCAGCAGCCACGCGCCGTGGGGGCGGGGGTGCAGGTGGGCGTGGACGAGGGTGCCGCTGATGCGGGTGTGCAACTGGTCGTTGGCGCGTTCGAAGGAGGCGAGGGCGTCCGCGGGGCTTCCCCCGCAGTCCACGTCGGCCTGCCGCAGCATGCTGCGGGCCTGGCCCATCAGGGTGGTGGCGTGCGTGTCGTGTCCGGTGATGTCGCCCACTGTGACGGCCAGCGGCCTGCGCCCGTCGGCCGCGGTCCGGTGCGGAACGATGGGGTAGGCGTCGTACCAGTCCCCGCCGACCATGTCGTGGTGGGCGGCGGGCCGGTAGAGGGTGGCGAGTTCGAGCCCCGGCGTGCGGGGGAAGTCGGTGAGCATGGCCTGCTGGAGTTGGCGTGCGACGCCGGTGCGCTCGTCCAGGTGCAGGGCCCGTTCGACCGCCAGTGCGGTGTACCCGGCGATCACTGTCAGGACGGCGCGTTCGTGGATGTCGGTCTCGTGCGGTTCGTCCCAGGCGGCCACCAGCGTGCCCAGGGTGGGGCGGCGGGTGCCGGGAAGGGGCACGCACACGGCCGAGTGCAGGCCCATCTGGTCGAAGACGACCACGGTGTGCGGGTCGTAGTGGTCGACGAGTGTCTGGCGGTCGGGGACGCTGACCACGCGGTTGTCCCGCGCGGCCTCCGCGGTGGGCCACCCGTCGGTCAGGGCGTACAGCGGAACCTGTTCCTCCAGGGGCACCGGCCCGCTGGTGGTGTCGACGGCCCGCCGCAGCTTGTCGTCGTCCCCGAGCAGGACCAGCCCCACGTACGCCGGCTTCAGGTCCCCGCTGACCAGCTCGCTCACCGTGGCGCGCACCTGGCCCAGGCCCACGGTGTTACCGAGCAGCTCGGCCGCCCGCAGCAACAGCTCGGAGCGCTCCAGCTGGGCCTGCAGCCGCCGCTCGCCGGCCCTGGCCGCTGCGGTGAACGCCTGCGCCTCTTCGCGGGCCTCCTGCGCGCCGCGGTGCGCCTCGTTGGCCCGCCGCGTGCTCACCCGAAGCCGCAGCTCCGCCGCGCACACGCCCGCCAGGTCCTCCAGATCCTGCCGGTTGCGTCCGCTCCAGACCCGCGGACGGGCGTCGTGGACGGCCAGCACCCCCAGGCACTCGCCCCGCGCGCCGGACAGGGGGGCGGCGGCGAAGGCCCCTTCCGCGCCGTCCAGCGCGGCCGCACCACCGCCGTCCGCCCACCGGGTGAGGTCGTCCACCATCAACAGCTCACCGGTGCGTGCCACGTGCCGACGCAGCGCCGCGCGCCAAGGTGCTGCCGGTGAACGCTCCGGCGGCCAGCACTCGAGCACCTCGGCGCCTGACAGGCCGGCCCGCACCGCGACGACCGCCTCGGGTGCGGCCAGCACGCTGGCGGCCAAGCGGGCGAAGCGGTCCACGGGTCCTCGCACCAATCTCACAGCGGGCGCACCGCCGGATCACGACGATGTCAACACAGTTGACAGACTCTACTCGACCGCCCCGATCCACGGACGGATCCGGAACCCACCGGCCCGCCGCCCGTCGGTGGACTTCGCGGCGCAGCGGGTGCCGACGACGCAGCGAGTGCGGACGGCCCAGCGGGTGGGGACGGCCCAGCGGGCTTGGTCGGCGGCGGGGCCCGCAGCGCGGTGAGGAGCCGGCCGCCGTCGGGGCTGTCGCGGCGAGGGGCAGTCGACGGCCAGGAGCAGCTGCTCGACACCGGAACGGCGCAGCAGCCACAGACCGGGCCGCGGCTGACTTCTGACAGGCGACCTTGACCGATCGACAGGTGGCTTTGATCGGTCGGCCGTTCTCGGGCGGTCGAGGCGGGACGCTAGAACGAACGAGGTCCTTGAGCAGGCGCAGGACTTTGCGCCGGCGGGAAGCACTGGCGCGCCAGTGCTTCTCGGCTTCCACACTGGCGCGGGTAAGGGCCGGCTTCCTGTCGGTCGTACAGACTGGATCGATGCGGCGGGTGTTGCCCATCAGCGAGTTGAGGTGGAACTCACCGATTCCCAGGTAGGCAGCCGCTTCCTCACGAGTCATCCACTCACCGCCCGGCGGGAGTTCGCGGTAGGCAAAGGGAGCCTTCGGGAGGTCGTCCATCCAGGTCTTCACCCAGGCATTGTCCCTGACCGTGCGCGAGGGTCGGCACCCTGCTGGCACGGTTCTCACACCAGTCAGGGCTGGGTGTGTAACGTCCGCCCGGGGTCGCGGCGTGGGTGCTGTGACAACCGAGATCGGAAGGATCATCTGGTGGGGGAAGCACCCGCGGACTATTTGGAGTTCGCACACGCCCACAGCCGCAGGCTGTTCCACACGGCCTGCCTGCTGACCGGCGACTGGCATCTGGCGGAGGACCTGGTCCAGGAGACGCTGGCGAAGATGTACCGGTCCTGGTGGCGGATCGACCGTACCGAAGCACCGATGGCGTACGCCCACACGGTGCTGACCCGAACCTTCATCTCCCAGCGCAGGCTGCGCCGCTCCGGCGAGCGCCCGATGGGCGACCTGCCCGAGAGGAGCGGTCGGCCGGAGGACCCGACGCTGCGGATGGCGCTGCTGGAAGCGCTGGCCCAGCTGTCGGCCAAGGACCGCACGGTGCTTGTCCTGCGCTACTGGGAGGACCGCTCGGTGGAGGAGACCGCTCAGCTGACCGGGATCAGCGTCGGTTCGGTGCGGTCGCGCAGCCTCAGGGCCAAGGACCGGCTGCGGCAGATCCTCGGCCACGACTTCGCAGAACTGAGCCGGTCATGACCGCCCCGAACCAGCACCCGCAGCCCACGCCCCCCGACGGACCGGAGAGCACCGTGATCCACGAGCAGCAGTCCGACCACGAGTTGCACGACGCCTTCGACCTCACCGCGCGAGGATTCTCCCCGCACAGTCCCGACCTGGTCCACCGGGCCGCGGTCCGGGGACAGCGGCTGCGCCGGATCCGGCAGGCCCAGCTGGCGGCCGCTGCAGTGCTGGTGGTCGGAACAAGCGGGCTGGGCCTGACCTGGCTGGGGCCGGCGGCCGCACCCGGGCCGCTCCCGCCGGCCGCGACGAGCACCGCGCCCGGCCCGCTTCCGAGCAGCACCGCGCCCGTGACGCCGACCGACTCGGCGCAGCTGCTTGACCTGCTGCGCGGGAAGCTGCCGTCCGGCCTGCAGCTCAGTGCGCCGTTCCGGGTGGACCCGGGCGGACAGTGGCCCTCGGGGGAGCCGTCCAAGGTCCTGGCCGCCGGCTTCGCCCTCACCAAGGGCAGCGGCCGGGGCGCCGTCGGCATCACCTTCTCCCGCACCTCCCTGCTCTCCACGACCAACTGCACCGAGCCCAGCTGCACCGCGACCCGGCAACCGGACGGCACAACGCTGATGGTCCGTCAGCTGGCGGACGCCTCGGGGCTCCAGACCCGTAGCGCAGTGCTGGAGTGGCCGGACGGATCCGAGGTGATGGTGGTGGCGAGCAACGATCCCGGTGAGGAGGGAAAGGACGGGACGCGGCACTACAGCAACGCCCCGCTGCTGGGCCTGCCAGAGGTGTCCGCACTCGTCCTCGATCCGGCCTGGCGGCAGGTGATGGCGGGCCTGCCTGCGCAGTGACCTGAGGCATCGCCTCCCGGGTGCGCCATCGTTTACCGGCCATGCGGAAGCGGGGCCCGCGCCGACCGCGGGCCCCGCCGAATTCCCGGTCGGCCGGCGACGACCTACCAGCGGTACCAGCGACCGCGGGTGCCACCGGCGTTGGTGCCGCGGGCCACGAAGCCCACCAGCCACACCACCAGCAGCAGGACGAGAAGAAGGGGAACCATGAGCGACCTCCACGCAGTCAGTGTCGGACCGCCGTGTGCCCACGGGTCGGCCAAATATTCACATGAATAAGCGCGGCCGGGCCGGGCATGCGGTGGACCCGACACCACGTGGGGGCACGGGGTGTGAAGACTGCAGAGAGCCGTAGCGAGGAGGGCGTGATGAGCGCCGACAACAAGATCAAGAACACCGCCGACAAGGCCAAGGGCGCTGTCAAGGAGACCGCCGGCAAGGCGGTGGGCAATGAGCGCCTCGAGGCCGAAGGCAAGGCCGACCAGGCCAAGAGCGACCTCAAGCAGGCCGGCGAGCACGTCAAGGACGCCTTCAAGGACTGACCGTCCCAGCCGGTCAACGTATGTGGGCCCGCCCGGCCGTCGGGCGGGCCCACAGGTGTGCATCCGAAGAGAACTGCGCGCCTGCCCACACAGAAGGCCTCGTCGCCCAGGCTCCCCCACCCCCACCGGGACGGCCGATACCGTGCCCGCCCGGCGTCCATGAGGGGATTTCCTTACGTCGGGAGGAGCACCACCCAGCCGGTGGCCGGAACTGTCCTCCCGGTCGGCCGCCAGGTGTTTCGCCTGTTGGGCCGGCCGTGGTTATGCATACCAGGCCCAAGGGACGGCCGACAGACTGACGCCATGCCGTCGACGGACCGTGTTCCTCACCATCACCCTTACATGGACGCGGGAACGGCCGTGGCGATCGTAGGCGCCGGCCGGCGCCACGGGGCTCCCTCCCTGGCGGCGCGAGCGGCCCGAGCCGTCTGGTCTGTGATGGTGGCTATAGGACAGTGAGGGTGATCACCCACAGGTGCGGTGCCGGCGGGTCGGGCAGGACGACGTAGTGCGCGATCAGGTCGGGCAGGACGATCTGCCGGATGCTGTCGTCGAGGTCTTCACTGTCGCCGGGGGGCCAGGACCACGGACCGGCCATGGCCTGCTCCAATGCGCCCTGCAGTTGCTTGCACTGGTCGTGGGTCAGGACGGTACGCACGGTAATTGATCTTTAGTGGTTCGAGGCGCGGCCGGTCGACCGCGAGTGTGATGGCTTATGCAGCCTGGATCAGGTTGTGCAGACGGGCGATGCCGAGCATGGCGTGGTGGACGCCGTCGCCCTTGAGGCGGCAGTCGCGGAGGATTTTCCAGGTCTTCATACGAGCGAAGACGTGCTCGACGCGGGCGCGGACCTGCTTGTGTTCGCGGTTGTGCTCGGTCTGCCACTCGGTGAGCTCGCCATCCTTGGGCCGGCGGTGCGCGATGACCAGGCCGGTCCCCGGGTAGCCGCCGTCGGCGATGGTGGTGGTCCGGCCGACGGCGGCCTTGGCGCCGGACTCCTCCCATGCCTTGCAGTCGTTTCGGTTGCCCGGCAGAGGTCTGCCGATCGCCACGACCAGATGGGAGTGGGCGTCGATGACGACCTGGTGGTTGGTGGAGTACCTGTAGTTCTTGGACTGCTCGGCGACGGTGTGGTCGCGGGTGGGGACCAGGGCGCAGTCCACGATCAGCACGGTGTCCTTGCGGAACCGGCGCCGGGGCTTGAGGGCCAGGAGCGGGCCGACGTGGTCGATGATCCGGCTGGCCGCCGACTTGGACACCCCGAACAGCGGCGCGAGCTGCCGCAGTGTCAGGTTGGTGCGCCGGTATGCCGCGACCAGCAGGACCCGGTCCTCCAGCGGAAGGCTCCAAGGCCGGCCCGGCCGCACGGTTCAGCGCCCTGTTGCCGCAGTATCGTGATCAGGTTGCGGAAGTCGCGCGGGCTCAGCCCGGTGAACGGAGTTATCCAGGACGGTTCCGCCACCGTGATCACACCAGCCACGGCGAGATCATCCCAGCCGTGATCACTGCTCCGGGAGCCGGGGAGCGGCCTTCAGGACGCTGGCGCGGGCAAGGGCCTGCTTCCCAGGGCATCGGCGAGGGCGTCGTTCTGGGATCGAGAGATGTTGAGCGCCCACAGCACCGCCGATTCATCTGAGTCGGGCTCGTTGTGCTGGTGGCTGCCGCCGCTCAGAGGGGAGTTGGCGCCACCACGACGCCTGGCTGCGGGCCGCCTGTTCCGAAGGAGGTGGTCCGCTGTGTCCTGGGCGGAGGTCTCGGGTGCTCCGATGGCCGTGAGAGCGGCGTTCACCCTGGCTTGCGCTTCCGGCGGCAGCTCGTCGTCGGCGAGCAGCGGCAGCAGGAGCAGGAGGCGGGCTGCGGTGTCGTGCACGCCGGGTGCGGTCAGGTCCGGCGTCTCGGCGATGTGCACGAGGTCACGCCAGGACAGGCCCGGGCCGTACCAGTCGCCGTCATAGCTGGACAGGTTCCCTGTCCGAGGCCATTCCGCTTGGGTCAGCAGGTAGTCGGTCCCGTAGTCACCGATAAGGTTCCGGTAGACGACGACGGCGCTGTGGCCGCCTTCGAACGGGATGCGGAAAGCCGGCCAGGCCTGGTCGTCCAGGAGGACTTCGGACAAGGCGTCCGTGTCCGCGCCGTCGTCACCGAACCACTCGGGTTCCGGCCGGGTCTCACCCGAGGTGAACCGGCACATGGCCAGCAGGTGATTGGACCAGAACCCGGCGCGCTCAAGCAACCGCTCACCAGCGACCAGCGGTCCGTAGTCGTATCCCTTGATCAGCACGGATCAGAGTGTCTCAGGCCCCACCGACACGTCTCCGCCGCCGGGCCGCCTGAAGTACTGAACTTGATTGAGTGATGTCGGAGCCGTTCGTCTGACAGCGGCAGGGCCGTTCCGGTAGCTGTGGACCGTGAGATACGCGCAGGGCGGCGGGTTGACCGGCGCTGGGGGGGCCGCGAGGGAACGGGTCCGGCTTCAGGCCGTGGAATGCTTCGAGGGCGGGCAGAAGAACCGGGAGATCGCTGCCGGGTTGCGGGTCAGCGAGCGGTCCGTGGAGCGGTGGCGGGGCCAGTGGCGCGAACGCGGTGCGGCCGGGGTTCGGTCGAAGGGATCGCCGGGGCGTCCCAGACTCAGTGACGCGCAGATCGCGAGACTGGAAAGGGAGTTGGAGCGTGGACCGCTGGTCCATGGCTGGGCCGATCAGCGATGGACGCTGGCCCGGATCAAGACGCTGATCGGCCGCCTGTTCCACGTTGGCTACACGGTAGAGGGCACGTGGCGGCTCGTGAAGCGGCACGGCTGGTCATGGCAGCAGCCGGCACGGCGGGCGACTGAGCGCGATGACCAGGCGGTCGAGGTCTGGAAGAAGGTGACGTGGCCGTTGGTAAAAGCACCGCGGCGGCGTGCAACGGCTGGATCGTCTTTGAGGACGAAGCCGGGCAGTCGTTGACGCCGCCGCGCGCGAGAAGCTGGGGCCGCCGGGGCTGCACGCCTGTGATCCGGGTGCGCGGCCGAGGCTCGGGCCGAGTGTCCATGGCCGGGCTGACCTGCTACAAACCGGGGAAGCGGTCCCGGATGTTCTACGCGGCCCGTGAGTATCGGGGCCGCAAGGGAGAACCGAAGGGGATCGGCTGGCGCGACCTGCGCGATCTGCTGGTCAGGGCACATAACCAGCTCGGGGGCCCGATCGTGCTGGTCTGGGACAACCTCCGCATGCACTTGGTCGAGCCGCTGCGCGAGTTCATCGCCGACCAGGCCGCCTGGCTCACAGTCTTCCAACTTCCGAGCTATTCGCCGGACTTGAACCCGCAGGAAGGTGTCTGGTCGCTGGTCAAGCGTTACATCGGGAACCTCGCCGCCGCCGACCTCGGCCAGATCACCCGAGCCGTGAAGCGCAAGCTCAAGCAGATCCAGTACCGCCCGGACGTGGTCGACGGCTGCCTTGCCGGCACCGGCCTGATCATGGACGGCTGACCGACATCGATGACCGAACGGTTGCCTCGTGAATCTGCGCTGCCGAGCAGGACCTCAACCAGACAGCGGAACCGAGGACCATACGCCGAACCACTGCTCGGCGCCGAACTCCTCGAATCGTTCCACCTCGGTGAACCCCAGCTTCGCCGCGAGGCGCATCGCGCGGTCGTTGGCGCTCTGGGTGCAGAGCACCACCTGCTCGCCGGGAAGCGTGCCGGCGAACCAGCCGAGCGCGGCCGTGCACGCCTCGGTGGCGTACCCGTAGCCCCACGCTTGCGGCAGGAACATGTAACTGAGCTCGGCCTCGCCGGCATCCGGCCGGATGTGACCCGGACGCTCAGCGTCGCGACGGTCGAGCGTGACGATGCCGATCATCAACCCGTCATGATCGACCACGAAAACGCCAGGGCGGCGCCCAGGCACCTGCGGCATAGCGCGCTCGATCTCGTCGCGCGGTCGAGGGCCACCGAGGTAGGTGCGCACCTCTGGAGAGGCGAACATCTCGATGAACGCGGACCGGTCCCGAGCCTCGGACTCTCGGAGCATGAGCCGCTCGGTCCTGAGCGGGGCAGGCGGCCAGGCAGCGGGCTCAAGCTCAGTCATGGCGGGCAACCTACCGCACGCCCGCCAGGCAGGAGACTCAAACAGCCGTCAACGGACCTGTCCGTCCGCCACCTGGCGTCAGGCCCCGACATCACGCATTCAAGTTCAGTAGCATCGCAGGCAGTGCGGTGCCTCCCGGCGTGTCAGCACTGGAGTGGACGGGCATGCGGAGGCTCTCTGCTTCTAGTCACCCGCCAGAGCCGCGCCAGGTATCCAGGGTCTTGCGGCAGGCAAGGACACTGGGGTGAGTAGGGCCGTAGATCCGCTCGTACTCGGCGATTGCTCGTTCGATCAGTGCGACGGCCTCAGGCGCGCGTCCCGCCTCCCAGTAGAAGTTGGCCAGGCCCACCCGGGCACCGCGCGTGGTGGGGTGGTCGGGCCGAACGCGCTCGTTGTCGGCGAGGGCCCGTTCGGCCAGGGCGACGGCTTCGTCGAGGCGGCCAGATCGGTGGTGGTAGAGGGCGAGGTTACCGCGCATGGTGATGGTGTTGGGGTGGGAGGAGCCGAGGACCCGCTCGCTGTCGGCAAGCGCCTCTTGCTGGAGCGCGACGGCCTCGGCGACGCGTCCCGCCGCCCAGTGGTAAGACGCGAGGTTGGTGCGGTGGCGGAGGGTTGCAGGATGGGTCGGGCCGAGGATCCGTTCACTCTTCAGCAGCACCTCCTCCTGGAGTTCGAGGGCTTCCCGGGTCCGCCCCTGCTGCTGGAGATGGGCGGCGGTGTTGCCCAGGGCGGCAAGGGTTTCGGGGTGTTCCGCGCCGAACACCCGCTCCAGGGCGGCCGGGATCCCCTGTTCGAGGGCGGCGGCCTCAGCGCCGCGTCCCGCCTGGTGGTACGCGGAGGCGAGGTGGCTGCGGGCGACGACAGTGTCGCGGTGCGCCGGGCCGAGGGTCCGCACACGGTGGACGAGCACCCGCTCCATGAGCGTAATGGCCTCATCGACGCGTCCCGCCTGCCAGAGCGAGAGAGCAAGGTTGGCAAGTGCCGCCACGGTGTCGGAGTGGGTGCCGCCGAAGAACCGTTCGCTGTCTGCCACCACCTGCTGCTGGAGCGCGACGGCCTCGTCGAGGCGCCCCGCCTGACGGTGGGCGGTGGAGACGTTACTTCGGTAGGTGAGGGTGTGACGGTGTCCGGGACCGACCCGGCGGGCACTGTTCTCGGCCATGCCCTGCCAGTGAGCGAGCGCGAGCCCCGGCAAGTTGTTCTCCAGGAGGCTGTTTCCGGCCCGCTGCAAGACGGGGTGCGCCAGGGGCGTCCACAGGTGATCTCCGGCGTGGCGGGCGAGGGTGTCGGCATTAGTGCGCAGTGCGCCGGCGAGCTCGGGGTGGGGCTGGTCGGTATCGGGCCAGAGGGCGAGCAGGGCGTCGGCGGCTGCGGTAGCCAGCCGGGGCAGGTCCGCGACGGGGGTGCTCTCGCGCACCGCACGGGCGGTAAGGGCGTGGATGCGCACTGCACGGGCCTCGTCGCGCCCATCCCGGGTGATCAGCGCGTAACGGTGCAGCACGTTCAGGGCGCTGTTTGCCTGGGCGGGTGTGGGGGCGGGCGGGCGGCGGCGGAACACCCGGCGTCTGCGGTCGACGAGTCCGTCGGCGACCGGTGCGGTGTCCCACAGGCTCCGGGGGTGGCCCACCGGATCAAGAAGGGCGATCATCCGCAGGACGGGGGCGGCCAGCGGGTCGAGGGCCTGGACGGCGTCGAGGGAAAGCAGAAGGGTAGCGGTGATCCGGCGGAGGTTGCCCTCGTCGTCCGTGAGGGGAGGGAGGACCTGATCGAGGAGTGCCTGCCGCGCGGTGAGGACCTCCAAGTAAGCGGTGCAGCCAAGCTCTTCGTTGATCATGTACGCGGTGGCGTGGCTCAGCGCGAGCGGGAGGTGGCCCAGCGCCGCGGCGAGCGCTGGGGCCCGGCCGCCGAGGAGGTAGGCCCGGTCGGCGGCAGCCAACCGGTCGTCGAGATAGGCCGCCGACTCCTGAGGCTCGTAAACGTCGACGGGAACGACGGTGCGGCCGTTCTCGTTGATCTCGGCGTCGCGCCGCCGGGTGGTGGCCAGCACCCAACCGGCACCGGTGCGGCTGACCGGCCACCAGGGACGCAGCGCATCGGGATCGGTGATGTCGTCGAGCACCAGCAACCAGCGGCTCGACGTGGCGGACAGCCACTCCAGGAATACCCGGGCGTCGTGCTCGGGGTCGTCCCCCTGCACGCCCGGGAGCTTCAGGCGTTCCGCGGCCTGCGCGTACTGGGTGACGACCTGTTGCAGTCCGGTGGCGTCCACCCACATCATCAGATCGGTGCCCTCGGCGATGGCGAGGGCGGCGTAGGAGGCGGCCAGTTGGCTCTTGCCGACACCGCCGCCACCAGAGAGGACCTGGGTGAGCACCACCGTCGCCGTACGCGAGCGGGCCTCGTTGATCTGCTTGCGCAGGGTGGCCCGCGGCTGGAAGGCGGTCACCAGCGCGGGAGTCCGTCCGAGTTCGACCGGCCAGATCACCTCCGGGGCCAACGGATCCCCGCGGACGGCGCGGACGGTTTCGAGGAACGGCTGTCCGCCACTGTGCTCCGTGACGAGCCGGAGGAACCCCGTGTCCACCAGCAGGAGGCTGGCCGGGTAGGCGTACTGACGGTGCCCCCCGTACGCCTCGCCGACGACGCCGACCAGACGGCCGTGGCAGAACACGGCGGCGCCGGAAGCGCCCGACCACTGCTGCTGCGGGTCGGGCGACTCGGGCGGCCAGGTGCTGGTGTCCAGGACGAGGGCGCCCAGGCCGTCGGAGGACACCGGTGAGAGCCTCCCGCGGAGGTGCTCGACCGGATTGCTTACTGGGCTACGCCCCCTCAGGTCCCGGAGGTCGGCGAAGCGGGGGAATCCGAAGCCCTGGTACGGGAGTTCGGTGATGCCGGTAATCTGGCCCCAGCGCACCGGCGGTGCGGCTCCCACGGGCACGGGCTCGTCCAGCAAGAGCAGGGCCACGTCGGGAGCACCCACGGGCACAGAGCCGGGCATGGGCCAGCAGACCCGGGCCCCCCTTCGGACCGGCGGCGGCGAGGGCGCGCCGGTGCGCGGATCCCCCACCTGTACCCCGATCCCCAGCAGCGGGGTGCCATCCGAGTCGGTGACGACATGGCGCGCGGTCAGCACCAGGCGCGGCCCGAGGAGCCAGCCGGATCCGTACCTCACGTACCCGCGGCTGAGGCTGACCTCCACCAGGGTCAGCCGGGCCAGGTCCTGCTCGCTCAAGTCCATCGGAGCACGTCACCCTCTCCGGTCGGTGCGCGACTCCGCATCACCCCCGGGCCGGTATACGGCGGAACCGTCACCTTCGGGGTTCCGTGCCACCGCCCCCTCCATACCATCGGCCCCGGCGCCGCCCGGGTCACGGACAGCGCCAGGCCGGTACACCTCGTCCCGGATCTGAAGTGGGCCGTTCACCGCGCCGTCCCGCACGTTCAGCACGAGCACCAGCTTGTGGGTACGGCTCTGCCCAGCCGCCCCGCCCGCCTCGGCCCCGGCCGCACCGATGGACAACTTCGCCTTGCCCGTGGCGTCCTTGCGAACCTGCACCTCCAGGTGCAGTTCGGCCTTCTCCACCTCGAACCGGAACTGCTCTCCCCGGCCCTCGTCCTGGGCCCGGTAGAGCTGCAGCCGCAGGTCCTCCAACGCGCTCGCCACATCGTCCTTGTGATCCACTGCTCCCCCACCGATCAAGCCGATCACCTGCCGAACAGGCGCATTCGGACCCGATCCTGCCCCTCCCGACCGCCCCACACACCCGGAACACACAAACCGCACGGAACACCCAACTAGCCCGGGGCAACAGGCGGAAGCCGCTCCGGGCATGTTCCAGCGGAAGGCCCCGCCCGCAGCCCGCAGACGCCAGCGCACAACGAGAGCGAACCTGACGACGAGCGACCCAACGCCGGACGACACGATGATGGGTGGCAGCTCCACCGCACTCCGGCAGGCGTGACTGCTGTGGATGATGAGAATCTTCGGTTTTGGCTCTGACCGGAGTTCCGGATGCTGTTGGTGATCTTCAGCGAGTGTCGGTTTGAGTCCGGTCGATCGTCTGGCGGCAGAGGCGCGTGAAGCGGGTTCCGAGGCTGGTTCGGCTGTCGCCTGGCTGGTGCTGGTGGAGGCGGATGATGTTGGTTCCGGCCGCGGTGAGGGCATGCTGGACGTGGGTTTTCGCTGTGCCTCGGTAGCGGCAGTGACGTAGGCCGTGGGCGCGCACGGTCTCGGAGACGGTGGCCTCGCAGCCGGCCCTGAGGGCGTATCGCTCGCGCCACGGCCTGGTCTGCTGGTCGCGTCGCACCTGGTTCTGGATCTCCTGCAGGGGCCGAGGCAGGAGCAGGGTGTGCCGGCTGGCAAGTCCGGCCCCAGCACCCGGGAACAGCAACTCGAAGCCCAGGTTGCTGACTTGACCCGGGCACTGGGCGAGGCCGCGGTCGAGCTGCGGGTGTGGAAGAAGTCCGCGGAGGGCCGGCTGGGCCCTCCGCGGACCTCGAGGTGATCCGCACCGAGGCGGGCATGCCGACCGCGGGGTTGTGCCGGCTCATCGGCGCGCCCGAGCGGACCTGGCGCCGCCAGCAGGCCCGCGCCCGCCAGGGCGCGCCTACCAGAGGGCCGTGGCCGCGCCCGGCCCGCGAGAGCGTCCGGGAGACCGCCCGCCGGCACGCGCTCGCGCACCCGGCCTGGGGCCACCGCAAGGTGTGGGCGATGTGCCGCCACGACGGCCACCGCGTCTCCCAGACGACCGTGCTGCGGCTGCTGCGGGACGAGGGCCTGCTGCTGAAGGCGAACCACCAGCGGGAACGGCGCCAGCTCGCCGCCCGCCGCTAGGTCCTGTCCGACGGATCATGTGACCTTCATTCAGTCGGATCGTTGTTCCAGTCATGGGGCGGGACGATCTAACGAATGACGAGTGGGGGCGGCTGGAGCCGCATCTGCCGAGGTCTGGTGGTCGGGGTGGTCGATGGGGCGACCACCGACAGGTGATCAACGGGATCCTGTTCCGGGTGCGCACGGGCATCCCTTGGAGGGACCTCCCGGAGCGTTTCGGCAGTTGGAAGACCGTCTATGAGCGACATCGGCGCTGGTCCGCGGACGGCACCTGGGACCGCATCCTCCAAGCGGTCCTGGCGGATGCGGATGCCTCGGGGCGGGTGGACTGGACCATGGTGAGCGTGGACTCGACCTCGTGCCGGGCTCACCAGCACGCGGCCGGGGCACCGCAGAGAAGGCCACGTATCCCGAAAAAAGATCGACGCCTCGGCAGCACCGCCCCACCGGCGCTGTCCGTGACCCGGGCGGCGCCGGCGCACGGCGGCGGGTGACCCCTACTCAAGACCTGGAGCCAGACTCGGGCGGATAGCACTCCGGCCGGTGGGGGGCGCTCACGAGCGCCCCCACCGGCCGGAGTCGGCGCGTGTTACTTCAGGTACGGGCCGACGGTGCCGATCTTGCCTGGGGCGGCGTTCTTGCCGCAGGTGGAGGCTGACGTCAGCAGCCAAAGCAGTCCTCACCCTTGGGTTCCACCGCTGAAAAGGCTCAATGCCCGCCTGGTTGTCGATGCAGACAGCGGTCGTGGGGACGCTCCACGTCGTGCACTCGCCAGGAGTTCGGGCCGGGAGCAGGTCATGTCGGCGACTTGCGCGGCGTGGGTGCGGCCGTAGGGCGCGGGGCTCAGGCGGTGCCCTCGGCGCGGACGTCGTACTCCTGACGTGCGGCGAGGACTTCGCCGACGTGCTCCACCGACCACTGGGTGAGTACGCGCAGAGGTCCCCGCAGGGTCTGGCCGAGGGGGGTCAGGTCGTACTCGACGTGGGGCGGCACCTCGGGATACACGGTCCGCCGGACCAGTCCGTCGCGTTCGAGCGTGCGCAGCGTCTGGGTGAGCATCTTCTCGCTCACTCCGGCCAGCCGCTGCCGCAGCCGGGTGAACCGGCAGGCTCCGTGCTTGCCGAGTTCTCCCAGCACGAGCACCGCCCACTTGCTGCCGATCTGGTCGAGCAGGTCACGCGAGGGGCAGCCGCGCGTGTACGGGTCCCACGAAGCCATGGGCTCCGTCACACTCTCGGCAGTCGCCATTCCACTCACCTCGATACTTTCCCGAAGGTGGTCACCTTACCAACAAGTGGCTACTTACCACTGGAGAGTGAACAGGTCACTCTGGGGTTCGTCACGCCGCGAGGAGAGTTCGCGGCAGGAAGGGGCGATCTCATGACCATCGTTGTCACCGGAGCCACAGGCCAGTTGGGCAGGCTCACCGTCGAGGCGCTGCTGCGGCGCGGAGTCCCCGCCGCGGACATCGTCGCGACCGGACGGGACACCGCACGCATCGAAGACCTCGGCCACCGCGGCGTCGTGGTGCGCCGGGCGGACTTCGCGGAGCCGGACAGCCTCGCGGCGGCGTTCCAGGGAGCGGACCGGCTGCTGCTGGTGTCCACCACCACCGTGGATGAGCGGTCGGCCAACCACCGCCGGGCTGTCGACGCGGCAGTGGCGGCCGGCGTGTCGCTGGTGGCGTACACGAGCATGACGCAGGCCGACACGGCGACCAGCATCCTGGCCCGCACCCACCGCGCCACCGAGGAGTACCTGCGCGAACGCGAGGTCCCCAGCACACTGCTGCGCAACAGCTGGTACCTGGAGAACTACACCGCCCAACTGCCCCTGTTCCGCCGGCACGGGACTGTGATCGGAGCCGCGGGCAAGGGCAGGATCAGCGCCGCTTCACGCGCCGACTACGCGGAGGCCGCTGCCGTCGTGCTGACCACCGAGGGCCACGCGGGCGCGGTGTACGAGCTGGGTGCGGACGAGGCGTTCACCCTGGCCGAGCTGGCGGAGGCGGTCTCGGCGGCCACCGGGGAGCCGATCGCCTACGCCGATCTGCCCGCGGACCGGCTCAGCGAGGCGCTGACCGGGGTCGGCCTGCCCGCCGAACTGGCGCACGTCCTCGCCGACGCCGACCTCGGGATGAGCCGCGGCGAGCTGTACACGGGATCCGGCGACCTCAGCCGCCTGATCGGCCGACCGGCCACTGCCCTGTCCGACGCCATCGCCGCCGCGCTGCGCTGACCATCGCTCTCCCCCGCGGCCGTCGCGGCCCGGACCGCCGCGGGGGCGCTCACCCCTCGTTCCATGACCGTGTACGACCCTGCCATCACCCGGAAAGTTGCCGACCATGTCCTCCCGCGCAGTTCCCCCGCACACCCCGTCCACCCGCGCCGCGTCCGCCCGTACGACCGTCCGCGTCATGGGGCGGCGCGCGCTCGTCACCCTCACCGCCGCCTCCGCGACCCTGACCGCGTTCACGCTTCCCGCGACCGCCGCCACCCCCGGCGGCCCCGCCCCCGCCCACGCCTCCCAGGGCGGGAACGGCGACCAGGCCATCACCCTCGACGGCAGCCGCGCGTTCCCCGAAAGCGTGGCGGCCGACCGCCACTTCGTCTACGCCAGCAGCATCGGCGACGGCACCGTCTACCGGGGACGCCCCGGGGCGACCACGCTCGAACCCTTCCTGCCGGCCGGCCAGGACGGCCGCACCCAGGCCACCGGCATCAAGATCACCGGCAACCGCCTGCTGATCGCCGGCGCGTTCACCGGGCGCTTCTTCGTCTACAGCACTTCCGGGAGGCTCGTCGCGGCCTACACCGTCCCTGACACCGGCGAACAGACCCTCGTCAACGACGCGGCCGTGGCTCCCAACGGGGACGTCTACATCACCGACTCGCTGCGCGCCGTGGTCTACCGGATTCCGGCCGCCGAGGTGGACGGCCCCGCCACCGGCGCCCACCGGACCCTGCGGGTGGCCTACCACCTGCCCGACTACGTGGCCGGCCAGTCCAACGGCAACGGCATCACCACCGCCCCCGACGGCACGTCGCTGATCATCGGCTACTGGTACAGCGGCGCCCTCTACCGGCTCGACCTCACCACCGGCGGCGTCCGCAAGATCGACGCACCGCCCCTGCCCAGCGCCGACGGCATCGTCCGGCAAGGAAACATCCTGTACGTCGCGCGTTCGGTGAACAACGCGGTCACCGAACTGCGACTGTCCGCCGGGAGCACCCGGGCAGCCGTCGTCTCCGAACGCACCTTCCCGGGCGCCGACACCACCACCGGCGTCGCCGTGAGCGGGGACCGGCTGCTGGTGACCAACTCCCAGATGGACACCTACCTCTACGGCGAACCGCTGACCAGCCCGGCCTTCACCATCGAGAGCCTGCCGCTGCGCTGAGGCCCGGTCGGGGACGCCCGACGCGAGCGGCGCGGGCTGCCGGTTCAGAGCACGAACAGGATGCCCTGCAGGCAACACCGGTCACCTCCCGGGCGAGGGCCCGGCGACCGCTCCGGCCAGGCCGGCAGCAGCGGCTCGATCCGGGCCCACAGCTCGTCGTCCACGATCCACGGCTTGCTGTTCACTCCATCACGAACGGACGGATCGTCACATCGGGCGCGCCCACCAGCAACGATCTCCAGGATCGTGTTACGAGTTCTCAACAAGCCGATGCCGTGATCGTGTTACGAGCTCATAGGGCCATCCCCGGGCGCAGGGACGGCCCGGGCGACGGCGTCTACAAGCGGACCCGGCCGCGCTGCTCCCCGCCCGCGCGGGGATGGCCCCGCGATGAGCAGCAGGCCGGGCTCCTGGCGCTCTGCCCCCGCCCGAGCCGGGATGGCCCCACGAGCCTGGACGCCGCCGATGCCCACGTGCTGGCCGACACCCTCCGCACGGACATGGCCGCCCACCGACCGCTGCCCACCGACGGTGAACTCGTCCAAGCCGTCGCTGTCCCGGCACGAGCCCACCAGGACCCGATCTGGGACAAGACACCGAGGTCGAGCGACTCCGGGAGATCTTCCGCAGGGACTTCCTGCACCACCTGCCGCAGGTCGAACAGGCGACGGGCAGGCAGGTTCAGGCCCTCATTCAGCAGCTCGACCCAACCGGGCGGAGCGTCGACGACCTCGTGCCTCTGCTGGCGCACCTGCGTACGACGGGCTGCGGCGCTCCTGACCTGGGATGGAGGTTCCACTCCTGAGCGGCCCAGCACCGGGCAACTCACCAGCGGCTCTGGCGCACGCTCTCCGAGGTCGAACTCGCCACCGCTGAATGGGTGGATTGGTACAACCACCGCCAACTCAACCGTGGGATAGTCCACGTCCCCCCAGCCGAATACGAAGCAACTACTACCTGACCGTCACAAAACCTCTGGTCACAGTCACAACGTAGAGTCTCCGGCGAACCCTGTGCGGCTCAGAAATTTGGGGTGGAGATTTATGGATCACCAGGAGTGTGCGAGGATATCTTCGCCGAACTCACCTTGGACGGCTGGCCAATATCACGAGTTCAGGTTCAGCACCGGTGGATCCGGCCTCATCTATGGAAGGTAACAGTAAACTCCAAACCTTGCCACCCCGGCCGAATTGCTGTCGTTCCAGAATGCAATCGCCGCTCTATGGCCGTTCTTGGCGATCTCGGTAGAGTTTATGTTTCCCGGGTAGGTCGCCCAAGGGTCACCAAGCGTGGTGATGTCGGGGCACGTCAGGTCGGCCACCACGGTCGACCCGGGCGGAACATTCATGGTGACCATTTGGGTAAACTTATTCGGCGTGCTGTCGGGTTTAATGTTGGTGCATGTCAGGTGAAGCTCTTCAGACACGAACGGCTCAGGCTTTTCCTGAAAGGACGCCGTGTTCTTGTAGTCGATAGTTACGGGGCTCGGGTAGTTAGCGATAGATGCCTTAGACATTGAAGAATATTCGACGCTGCCGGCCCGGGGACCCCCGCTTTGCTTGACCACCACCCCCACGTCCTTAACGTATGGTGCCGTCGACGGGCACTTTGCGCTGACATGCGAACTGATCGTAGCGCCGATCCAGGGGCCATAATTATCCACCTGCACTATGATCTCCCCCACGGCGTGGACCGGGGGAGCATATGTGATAACCCCTGCGCCGACGATGGCGGCCGCCGCAATGCTGATCCTCGAAACACCTGTGGCACGCACGGGCAAGTCCTCTCGCTCGCCGACCGTCTCGTACGGCCGGATACCGGCAGGCCTCCTGCCGCCGGGACCGATCGTCCTTGATGTGAATACACAGCGAATCAACGACCGTTAAACGCGGTTTCTTCACGCGCCGCTCTACAACACTACTGGCGCCGAACTTTTGGTCGAAAAGTTCGGAGCATCAGTCCGAAGCCTCGCGTGCGGCCTTGACGGCATCGGCGAGCGCAGTGCGACGCTGGTCCCCTCCCGAATGATCCGTCCGACCTGGACGTCGGTAATGCCGACGGCTTGGCCAGCACGGATCTTACCTCCGCGCTCTGCGCCAGCGAGCTCAGCGGCGTGGGTGGTCAGGTGTGTTTCAGTGGTCGGCTTCGATGGCGAAGGTGTTCCCGTCGGGGTCCTGGAACCAGGCGATGTGGCCTCCGCCGCCTCGGGCGGTGATGCTTCGGCGTCGTGCTCGCACTCGTCGTAGCGGGTGAACTCGACACCGGCCGCGGTGAGCTGGTCGACGACCGCCTCGATGTCGTCGACGTACCAGGTGGCCATGGTCGCCGACGACTTCCCCGCGGTGATGGCCTGGTACACGTTCAGCGCCGGAACGCCACCGGATCCGTAGACGCGCCCGCCGTCGACGATCCTGGCGCTGGGGCCGGAGCGCAGCGCCCGCAGGCGCAGCTTGCCCTCGTAGAACCAGACCGAGTCGGCCTGGGGTGGAGAAGACAGTGCACTCGCGCTGCTGACGGTCGACCAGGAGGTGGATAGGAGCGCCGTACTGACCGTAGCGGCGGTGCTGTACAAGAAGGCCACCGAGTACGACATCGCCCACCGCTCCACCATGACCCGCGACGAACGCCAGAAAGCTGTCGCCAAGGCCACCCGCACCCGCCTGGGCGCCGCGTCCTGACACCGGCAACCGAGCTGTCTCGTGCACCTGATGTCTCTGAGACGGCCCGCGGTCTGGAGGAGGAGTGAGTATCCGACCGGGCCCCTCCGAGGGGCCCCGGTCGGCCCGTGCGACATGGTCAGAGTGAGGGGCCATGACGGTTTCGCATTCGACGGGCGCCGGTGCCCCCCGACGGCACCGGCGCCCGTGAGAGGCGGGTCGTCAGGCGCCGATCCGGTCGAGCTCGGCGAGATCGGTCGCCGACAGCGCGATGCCGGCGCCGGCGATGTTCTCGCGCAGGTGCGTCACCGACTTGGTGCCGGGGATCAGCAGGATGTTCGGGGAGCGCTGCAGCAGCCAGCTCAGCGCCACCGACATCGGCGTGGTCCCCAGCCGCTCGGACACCGAGGTCAGGGCACCTGACTGGAGCGGGGTGAAGCCGCCGAGAGGGAAGAACGGCACGTAGGCGATCCCGTCTGCGGCCAACTCGTCGATCAGGGCGTCGTCGTGGCGTACGGCGAGGTTGTACATGTTCTGCACGGACACGATCGGGGTGATCGCGCGGGCCTCACGGATCTGCGCGCGGGTCGAGTTGCTCAGCCCGAGGTGGCGGATCAGGCCCTCCTGCTGCAGCTCTGCCATCGCCTCGAAGGACTCCGCGATCGACTCCTCGACCGGCCCCTCGGCGTCGCCCAGCCGCAGGTTCACCACGTCGAGCGCATCGAGGCCGAGGGAGTCGAGATTGTCCTGCACCTGCCTGCGCAGATCGTCGGGCGTACGGGCCGTGGGCCAGCCACCCTCGGCGTCGCGGGTGCCGCCGATCTTGGTGACGACGGTGACGCCGTCGGCGTAGGGGTGCAGTGCCTCGCGGATCACGTCGTTGGTGAACCGCGGGCCGTAGGACGCGCTGGTGTCGATGTGGGTGATGCCCTGCTCGACGGCCTCGCGCAGGACGGCGATCGCGCCGTTGTGGTCGGCGGGCGGGCCCATCACCCACGGACCGGCGAGCTGCATGGCGCCGTAGCCGAAGCGGGTCACCGTCAGATCGCCCAGGGCCCAGGTGCCGCCGGGGAGCTGGAGCGAGGTGGTGGTCACGGTTGATTCCTCTCCATCGGGGGCTCGTCCGAGCCCCTCTGACATGCAAGAATGCTGGAGTCGGTTACCAAAAGTAAGAAGGCACCTCCAAGTGCCTAAGTCACCAGAAGGGCCGGGCGATGGCGACCAGGACCGCGGAGCAGCGGCGCGCGGAAGCCAAGATCGAGTACGACGCGTTCTTGTCGGTCTGCCCGAGCCGGCAGCTGTTGGAGCGACTCTCCAACAAGTGGGTCACCCTGATCCTGGCCGCGCTCGGCGATGCCTGCGGTGCTCCGGAGCCCGAAGCACGGGCGATGCGCTTCTCGGAGCTCGCGCGCCAGCTGGCCGGGGTCAGTCAGAAAATGCTGACGCAGACGCTGCGCTCGCTCGAACGCGACGGCCTCGTGACGCGTACGGTCACCGCCACCGTGCCGGTGACGGTGACCTACGAGCTCACCGAGCTCGGCCTCTCGCTCCAGCAGACGATGCGGGCGCTGAAGTCGTGGGCCGAGACCCACATGGACGACGTGTTCGCCAACCGCCAGGAATACGACGAGACCAGCACCGGCCAGTCCTGAGCGTGAGCTCAGGTAGCGGTGAAGCCGAGCTGCGTGTCCACGTGGCCTCGGCGATGGCCCTGGCCTGGTCCGCCGAGCCCCCAGAGACCGAGCCCGCCGATGACGACGCCGTCCTCGACGATCGGGCAGCCGCCGCCAACGGCGACCAGCCGCGGACTGTGCGCGAGCTGGGCGAGTGCCAGGTTATGGATGACCTGTGCCCAGACTTGGTTCGGCGGGCGGTAGGAACACGCTGACCGCATACGGCGAACGACTCCTCCACGACCGCTGCTGGGCCGGCTGGTGGGACTGACCCGACGTCGCTGCCGGTCGGTTCTCCGATTCGTCGTCGGCCGCCTCAGTGCTCCCGCTCGCCGCACTCGGCTGGACGGAGAACCGTGCCGACGGTCACCTCGGTAGGGCTTTCGAGGCGTAGGCAGGCGTCGCCGGAGTCCTCCACCGGCGGATACTCGACCGTGACGGCGCAAACAGTTCGGCTCCGCTGGTCTTCAGCACGGGCCGTGTCGCGGGGAAGAGCTCCGGTCAGCCCGCCGAAGGCCAGTACCTGATCGCCGTCCACGAGCGTCTCCGCAACCTCGAAACGCCAGTGCTCGCCGGCCTCCTGAAGCAGTTCCCTGCCAGGCTGGCCGAGCGACCGGAGGAAGGTCTGACGGGTGCGGATCAGATCGGCCACCGCGCAGCACAACGGTGTGCCTTCAATGCGGTTGAACCCACGGAAGGGGGCCAGCGCCAGGAACTCGCCGAGCAGGCCGAGGGCCGAGTGGCGGGCCATGGGGAAGGCGTCCGGTTGTTCTGCAATCTCAAGCAGGAACGGCGCAGCGGCGACCGCTGCGGGGAAGACAGCGGCCATGTGCCCGTGCAGGACCCTGGTGTTCTCCAGTCGGGACACGGCGTCAGCAACCTGGACCTGAGTGCGGGCAGCGGCCAATGCCTGCAGCGGCGCGACCGGATCCGGTAGCTGCCAGCCGAGCGGATACCGTTCGGTCGCCCACGCCGGGGCCCGAAGGACCGGTGTCGGGATCGCGGCCCAGTCCACTGCTGCTATTCGTTCGCTCAGCATCCCGGGATCGTCGCACACCAGCCGACGGTCCTGCCCAGCGCGCCGGGGCGTCGACCACGCCCCCATGCTGCATCTGCTGCTGCTCGGCCTGGACGGCTGGCAGTGCATCGAGGAGGGCGGTCTGCTGGGCCGTCAGCTTGCCGTCTGTGCTGGGGCCCCGTCCTGCTTGCAGCCACGCGCCTGGCCGGAAGGGTCTGCTTCGCTGCCGGTGCGATTCGCCGGGCCGGTGAGGGTGCCGTCGGCGGCGAGGGAGGCGAGCAAACGGCAATGACAAGCGGTTCCAGTCCGGATCGAGGGCGCCACAGCGCGTCCAGCGCGGTCAGCTTGGCGCCCTGAGCAGCCGTCAGCTTGGCGCTCTTGCGCTGCCGTCCGACCCAGGCTCCCACCGGGCGGCCGTCGAGCTTCTCGGCGGCAGGGATCGTGAGGTGGCCGTGGGACTGGGCCCAGGCGCAGGCGTGGGCATAGCCGCGGTCCCGGGAGCAGGCATGCGTCGCCCAGACGATGCCGAGCTGGTCCCGCAGCCTTGACCCTGCCCGATGGCGGGCGTTGACCCGGTCGGTGCAGATCTTCTGGGTGTGCCTGTTCCTCCTGGCTGGATTCTGCCCCGGGCCCCGCGTGTCCCGGGCCCTGTACGCTCCCGGGCCGCTGAGGCCCTACGGAGTCGAAGCTGACCGCACGTCCGGCCGACCAGCCCGAGCGGTAGCCAGGGGGAAATCTGACAGAGCGCGTTCACGGCGGCGAGCACGGTGGTTGGTGCGGCGCGGTGCGGGAAAGCGCCCGGGCATGGCATTGATCCGCAGACACAAGCACGCCTCCCGCCGTCCCGAGCCCGGACAGGGGCAGGGCGACGGGCTGGAGGCCGGAGCACCCGCAGGACCGACCGACATGCCCGGCCGGGGCTGGCTGGCGGTGCTCAAACGCACCGGCAAGGAGTTCCTGGACGACGAACTGCCCGACCGGGCTGCCGCACTCACCTACTACGGGGTCCTGGCAATCTTCCCGGCACTGCTGTTGCTGGTCTCGCTGCTCGGCCTGGCCGGCAACTCAGCCACCAACCAGGTGCTCGACAACCTGCAGAAGCTCGCCCCCGGCGCGGCCCGGGACATCCTGCACACAGCGGTCACCCAGTTGCAGGGCAGCCGCAGCACCGGCGGGATCCTCCTGGTGG
The DNA here is from genome assembly GCF_003610255.1 of Streptomyces sp. TLI_171. Classification (GTDB taxonomy): domain Bacteria; phylum Actinomycetota; class Actinomycetes; order Streptomycetales; family Streptomycetaceae; genus Kitasatospora. Next base: position 163,166 of record NZ_RAPS01000002.1, read on the forward strand.
TGGCCCTGCTCGGTGCCCTGTGGTCGGCATCCGGCTACATCGCGGCGTTCATACGCGCCTCCAACGCGGTCTACGACATCCGGGAAGGCCGACCGGCGTGGAAGGTCACGCCACTGCGCCTGGGGCTGACCGTGCTGATGATGGTGATGCTCTCGGTGAGCGCGTTGATCGTGGTGTTCACCGGGCCGATCGCCAAACGGATGGGCGACGTGCTGGGACTGGGCGACACCGCCCTCACGGTGTGGGCGATCGCCAAGTGGCCGGTGCTGGTCCTGCTGGTGGCGTTCATGATTGCGCTGCTCTACTGGGCCGCTCCGAACGTACGCGGGCGAGGCTTTCGCTGGGTTTCACCGGGCAGCCTGCTGGCGGTCGGCCTGTGGCTGCTGCTCTCGGGTGGCTTCGCCGTGTACGTGGCGAACTTCGGCTCCTACAACAAGACGTACGGCACCTTGGCCGGCGTGATCATTTTCCTGGTGTGGTTGTGGCTGTCCAACCTGGCGATCCTCCTGGGCCTGGAGTTCGACGCCGAGCTGGCCCGCGAGCGCGCCATCGAGGGCGGCATGCCGCCCGCCGAGGAGCCCTACGTGCCGCCCCGCGACACCCGCAAGTGGCCCGACGATCCCGACGACGACCCCCCGGGACGCGGCGAGGTCGGCCGGGACGGGTAGCCGGGTGCGCAGTTGCCTTCAGCTACACGCAGGTCGGAACGGACAGCTGTCATGGCCGCCGACTGCGGAGTCGGACCGGTCTCAGATGCGGTGGACCGGGTCGGGGGTCCATCCCCCTCCGGCGTCAGCAGTGCGGAGCCCCGACGAGATGGCCAGCTGCTTGGACGGGACCGGTTTCTGTAAGCAACCTCGCCGACGATCGAACCCGGAGTCAGTGACGCTCCGTCACCCCCCGCCGCGGCACCGTTGCTGCTCGGGCCCCGGCGCTGGCCCCCGTGGCAGCGTCCGCGGCGGATCGCCCGCGCGGACGAGGCCCACTCTGTTCAGAACAGCACCATCGCCTGGTAGGCCCTGGGCAGACGGCGGTGGCGAGTAGAGCGGCGACTGACCGCGGTCAGTCGCCGATGAACCACAGATACAGGTGCAGCCCGCGCTCGACAACCTGGCACAGCTCGCGGGCCTGCCCGACCCATTCGCCGCCCAGGTCGGCAGGAAGCCGGTCGAGTTCCGCCAGAAGCAGCGGCACCTGACGCTGGTTGAAGACCGCGTCCCCATACGGCGTCAGGGCCCAGAGCATCGGGAACTCCGCCGGGTCCAGATCCGCGAAGCCGGCCGTCCACTCCACGCCGGCCTCGGCGCTCGCCACGACCTTCCTGCTGTCACCACGCACCGCCATATTGATCACCCGCCGAGCCTATCGGCGCCGCCGCGACCACTGAAGGAATAATCGACCGTGACGTTTCCCCGGGCCCCGGCCCGGCCTGAGGAACTCGACAAGCTGATGCGCCGGATGCGCCTGCCCTACCTGCGCAGGGCCGCACCCGATGTCCTGGCCACCGCCCGGGCCCAGCGGTGGGACAGCGGCGGAACCGACGACCGAGTGTGCGCGGACCCCCACTGCGGGCAGCAGTTCCCCGACCCGCAAAGCGTTACTTCGCCTGCGAAGGCGCGGCTCGTTCGATGAAGTGCGTGAGGGAGGTGTGCTGTCCGACCGGAGCGCTGGCTGCGATGTGGCCGTGCGGGCGGATGAGCACGAGGGTGGGGCCGGTGACGGCGTAGGCGTGCTGCAGACAGGGGCCGGGCCGGGGGACGGTCAGTGTGTGCAGCGGTGCGCCCGCCCGTGGCCAGGGCAGTTGCTCGGCGGCGTGGTCCGCGCCGTCGCCGAGGGCGAGGAGGGTGAAGTGCGGTCCCCGGTAGGCCTCGTGGAGGCGCCCGGGCCGGCCGTTGAGGTCGGTGTACCTGGCGTCGGGGGCGCGGTCGCCGGCGCGCGGGCCGGTGGTTCGGCCGGTGGTGTCGGCCGGTGCCAGCGGCCCGCCCGCGTAGGAGAGGGTGAGCTGGCGTTCCTCGTCGCCGCGTTGGGTGCCGGCGAGGGAGCGGCTGTTCATGGCGTGGTAGATCTTGGTGGACAGTCCCAGGACGCGGGCGGCGACGGGTCGGCGTTCGGCTTCGTGGGTGTCCAGGAGGGCGTCGGGGGCGCTGGCGAGGACCTGGGCGAGTTTCCAGCGCTGACGGACCTTGATCCGCCTGGCCCGACGCCGGCAGGCCGGCAGCCGCATCGTGCTGATGCCGGACGCATGGACGAGCCACCCTCGGAGAACTTGCGGGTGGGCGTCGGCTCAATCCTGTGGAACCTCGGTCTGCCGGCTACGGATCTGGTCGACCCGCGCCTTCACCGTCTCTTCGATGTGGACTGTCTGGGCAGCCGTCAGGCGGTGGGCCTCCCAGATCAGGGCCACTGCATCGACTGTCTCCGGGGCGGGCGTTGTCTGCTGTTCGGGCAGTGCGATGCCGGTCAGCGCGGACAGGTCTTCGGGGTCCATCTCCAACAACACCGCGAGGTCCGCCACCAGGCCGGGGGTCAGTTCCTCCTCCGCCTGGCCGATCAGGTGGTAGGTGCTGGGTGACAGGCAGCTTTCGGTGATCGCCATCAGCGTGTACGCCAAACCGAACAGTCCCAAATTGCTGTGGAGGGCCATTCGAACAACCTTGCCGCCCGGCCCCTGCCAGCGGGTTTGCAGCGGCCGCTCACGTCTGGTCGTCCGCTCCTGCTGCGGCAGCGACCTGGCCAGTCGCAGGATGTCGGCCCGATCCGCGGGCGGGAGGCAGACGAAACGGAAGACGATCCATCGCATGCGCTCACCGGCCTTGGCATCCAGCGGCAGCAGATCCGCCGGGACACGCATCTCCGCAAGGACGAACAGGTGGGCGGTCCGAAGGCCCAGCGCGGGACCGAGTCTGCGCAGCAGCGCACCTGTCGGACGACCGCCGTCGAGCACAGCGGAGACCTTGGCGGCGGGGACTCCGGCGGCGGCCGCAAGTTCCCCCGGGGCGAGGCCGCGGTGGTCCAACAGCCGGGCCAGGGTTTGGCCGAAGGCCAGGGATACCGTCATCCGCGCAGCATAGTCGGGTTGGCGGTCAGCCAGTCCTGGGCGGCGGCGAACTCTTTCCTACCCGCAGCCAGGTGGGTGTTCAGGTTGTCCCGGACCAGGACGATCGGCCGCCGAGCCGGTTGTGCGCTGGGACGATCGGGTCGCGGGCCCTTGCTCCAGGCGAAGCTCTTGCGGCCCTTGTTCCGGCCCTGCCCGTCGTCCAGCCGGGGCCGGTTGATCAGCCGGGACCGCTGACCGGGCTTATAGCAGGTCTGGGCAGCTCGAGACCCGTCGGCGGGAACGACCGCGCACCCGGACGACAGGCGTTCGAACCGCTCGGCGGCCTCCAGGCGTATCCGTCGTCGTCCGGCCAAGTCGTAAACCGTGTCGGCACCCCGCGCCCAGTCAGCTGCTCCACGACGAGGTGGAGGCTGCGGGGGGAAGAACGCGCTGCCCTGGTGGGCCCACTGTCTACTCCGGCTCGAAGTTGCCGTCCCAGGCAGGCAACCATTCCGCGGCGACTTTCCCGGCGAGGGCGGCTCGCAGCCACTCGACGCACGTCAGGTCGTAATCGATCCACTCGGCATGGATACGCACCCACGCCGAGACCGTCCACCGACCGTCCGGCTGCGGCACCAGAAACAGCTGATCGGAGTAGGGCGTGTGGCCCCAGTGCAGCATGCCGCCCTCGCTGGGGAGGATGGGGTGCGGGATGTCCCGGGATCGCTCTCGCATGCTCTGCGGATGGCCGTCGCCGTACAGGTCGGGGCCGAAGACACCGGCTGGCTCACTTTCCCACTTCCGCTCCACCTCCTCGTAAGCGCTGGCGCTGTCTCCGGGATACGGCTCCCCAGGAAGGCTGCAGTGGAGGACAGCTCGGTCATCGCGCGACTCCCCCTGCTGTCCTCGCAGGAGCCGGCTGAACACGCGCTGCGGCCTGCGGGGACTGGTGGTACCGGGCTTCCTTCCCCGGCCAGTGCGGGTCGATGAACGGCGGGCGGTCCACCCGGTCGAAGCACCGGAGCAGGAAGTCCGTGAACGTGCCGGCAGTCTCGAACCACTCCCCCGCTTCGCCGCGGACGATGATGCGCCAGTCGTCGGGATCGGGCTCGGCGGCGAGGAAGAAGTACCAGTTGCCCTGCTCGTCGCACCCCCATGCGATCAGACCGCCCTCCTCCGGGTGGAACGGCCACGGATCCAGCTCGGGATCCCGCTCCCCTGCCTTCGACCACCCGTGGTCCCAGAGGCGCTCGGCTTCCTCCTCGCTGCCGTCGACCGGCCGGTCCAACTGCACGTAGCCGTCTATGGACCCGGGCCCGTAGAGGTCGAGGAACGCCTTGTAGTCAGCCGGCAGCACCAGCCCCAGAAATGCCTCCGACGCCGACCAGGCGTCAGGTACAGCTGCGCCCCACTGCTCCGGCTCGCCAAGCCGCTGCCTGAGCCTGTCCAACCCTGTGACCGCCACGCCCTCTCCTCTCCGCCGTGCCATGGATTCCGGGCGGCATCCTGCCCCGTCGGACCGACGGACCCCCGAGCGGGCCTGTGAGCGTGGGGCTTCGAGGCCGGCGCGGGGTACGGGGGCGGGTGTCCCCGCATCGGCGCGCTCTACAGGCGGCGCATCACCGCGACGACGGCCTCGCCGATTTACCGCATGGACGGCGGGTAGCCGCGGCGCTTCACCGTACCCTGGATGACCTCGATGACCCGGTGCTGGCGCTCCGTCAGGCCGTCGCCGCCGCACCGGGTGCCGGGTGGCCGGCCGGCGCGGACAGGGGTGCTGGCGTCCTCCGGCACGGTGGGCGGGCGCTGGCGGTGGGTCACCAGCCCGCCCACGGCCACGGGTTCACCGCCCGCGTGGACGGTTTTGCGGTCGGCGGCGGTGAGGGCGCCGCGGCGCTGCAGGTGGGGTCGGGCGTGCTGGACGGGGTGGGCGGTGACGGAGGTTCCGGTGACCCACAGATCGGCGATGGTCTCCCCGACGGGGGTCATGGCGGGCAGGTCGACGTCGGGGGCGAGGGCGGTACCGGGCAGCGTGTCGGCTCCGGCACGGGCGAGCGCGCCTGCGGATTACAGGGCCTGACGGTAACTCAGGCCGGGAGAGCGGAACGCGCCCGCGGTCGCCAGGGCCTCCATGGCGGGCTCGGGCAGGCGGGTGCGGCGGGCGGCAGGAATTCCGGTTGCCCGAGATCCGTTTCGCCGCGTACTTTTCGGGCCAGCGGCACGTAGCTCGATCAGTGAGAGCGCCAGGCTCGGGGCCTGGGGGTGCGGGGGCAGGGCCCGCCGTGTCGGCCATGGACACCAACGCTGAGCAGCAGCACTCGACGACGACCGCATCCACCGACTACGCGCACGGGCAGCTGGCCCGGGCGTTCGCCACGGCGCTCTCCCACCCGGATCCGGCGACCCGTTCCCGCGCCGACGCGCGGGCGGGCCGCTGGCGCGCGGTGCTGGCTGGGATGCTGGACGGCAGCCTGCGGATCGGTTCCCGGACGCCGGTGGCGGGCCTGCCTGCCTGGGTGACGCCGGAGGTCGAGCGCGGCGGGTTCGCGACCGGGCGGGCTTGCGCCGAGGGGCCATTGCAGCCGTACGAGGTGGCGGCCTGCCGGGCGGCGGGGATTCCGGAGGGCCGAGCCGAGCTGTTCGCGTACTCGCTCACCGAGGCCGGGCTGGCCGGGCTGTGGGCGCTGCTGGACAGCGGGCGCTACCGGGTGACGGTGCCCGAGGAGGCGGCGCTGCTGACCGTGGCGTGGCTGGTGCGGGCGGGCGGGCAGTCGGCGGCTCTCGAACTGGTCGGGGTGCTGGCACCGTTCGCGTCGCGGCTGCGCTTCACGCCCCCGCCGGGTGACAGCGCCGGTGCTGCGCCCGATGCGGTCCACCGGCAATCCGTCGGCGACGCCGTCGCCGCGCTGACCTCCCGCAAGCCGAACCGGTCGGTGGAGACCCAACGCGAGGCGCTGACGGTGTGGCTGCCGTTCTCCGACGAGCTGCTGGCGCACTGGCTGGAGGCAACGGAGGACGGGCAGCCGCTCGACGCGGACCCGGGCCCCGAGTGGCGGCGGCGCGGCGCCGAACTGCTGCTGCGGTACCGGACGCTGGCCGCCGCGCACCCGCTGTGCGGCAAGCACCGCAGGCCCGGGACCAACCTCGCTGTGCTGCGGTCCGCGCTGCAGGCCGCGGCCGCCGGCGAGCCGCTCGACCCCCGGGTGCGTGGACTGCTCCGGGTCGCCGTGGACGGCATGGTGCGCAAGCGTGGACTGCCCGGGTCCGAGACCCACTCGGCGCTTCGGGCGGCCCAGGCCGAGCGGGCCGCGCTGCCCTCCCACCACGCGATCGCGCAGGTGCTGGTGGGCCGTCTCGCGGTGCTCGGCCAGGACGACGGTCTGACCGATCCGGACGCCGTGCTGGTGCCGGTCACTGCCGCCGAGGCGGCCGAGTTCGGTGTCCCGGCCGGGTCGGCGGTGCCGGCAGCGCTGTTCAAGCCGGTGCTGGCGGCGACCAGCGCGCCCGTCGAGACGCTGGTCGAGCGCGGGCTGGTGCCGTCCGCCGAGGTGCTGGCGGAGCTGGCACCGCAGTTGGCCGCGGCGGCGGAGGCGGCGGCGCACGCCGATCCGGCGCTGCGCGGCCTGGTGTCGGCCGGTCACCGCGCGTTCGCCGGGCGGCGGTCGCTGCTGCTGCTCGACTACGCGCACCAGATCCGGGCGGAGGAGCTGCCCTGGGTCCGGGCGGTCCGCCCGTACCGGACCGGCGACGCGGCCGCCCGGCAGAGCGGGCTGGCCGCGCTGCGCCGGCTCGGCGAGTTGGCCGTGGGCACCTTCCCTGGGACGATCCTGCCGAACCCGCTGGTCAGCGAGCTGGCAGGGTTGGCGTCGCGGGCCGATTCCGCGCTGCCGTTCACCGAGGAGCTGGCGGCGGACATCTTCATGGGCGGCTTCACTCCGAAGTTCGCGGCGGCCGCCGGGATCGCCGCGGGCCTGCTCGAGGGGACGCTGTACGAGAGGTACTTCGGCATCGACTACGCCGGGGTGTGGGCGCTCGCCCAGCGCGCCGAGAAGGACAGCGAGCGGTCAGTGGTCGCCCGGGAGTTCTCGGAGCTGTGCCGCCGTCGCGCCGGCAGCCCCGCACTCCGCAGGTCGGTGGCCGCCAACGGGACGGTGATCGAGCAGGCGCAGATCCTCACCACGCACAACCTGGCCGTCCTCGCCGGGCCGGTCGGCGTCGTGCCGGCGGGCGGCTGGCCGGCGGCGGCGCTCGGCGCGTTCACCACGGTGCGACGGCTGGTGGCGCTGGCCGAGCGGCTGCCGCGGCCGCTGCCGGTGGTGAAGAACGCCGCGTTCGCCTGGCGGCAGCTGGTCTTCCACCTGTCGCTCTGCTCGCCGCTGGAGCAGGCAGCCGTCCTCGCCGAGATCGAGCGCGACCATCCGCCGCGGCTCGCCCCGGCGGTGGCCGGTCTGCGGCTCGCGGCGGCCGGCGGCGAGGTCGAGCCCGGCGGTGCCGACGGTCTGCGTTTCCTCGGTTGGACGGTGGGCCCGCACTGGCTGCTGCGGCGGTGACGCGCCGGCGGTCCGGGCCCTCGCGGTCGTCGCGGGTGACGTTCCCGAGGGACAGCCCGGGCCGATCCCGTCGTGCGCAGTTCTGAGGACCCCGCCGAGATCCGACGGGGTACTTGCTCGCGCCATGTACGTCCGGTGCCCCGATGACGCCCCGGGCGCCTTCTGCCAGGTCAACGACCTCCTGCGCAAGGTACCCGCGCCAGCGCAGCGGCAGCGTGACAACGCTTCCCGGCCCCCAGCGGAGCCCGCAGTCGGCGACGGGCGGCTCCGCGGCGCGCACAATCGCGCGCCGCAGCCGGCTGCGGACAGGACCTCACCTACGAGGGCGGAGACGGTTCCGCGGCGTCCGCTCGTGTCGCACTCGGTGCATAGCCTGCTGGGCGTGAGTGTCACTGGATTGTGGGTCGTCATGCCGGTACCCAATGCAGCGGCCAGGGAAGCGGCGACCGTGCTCGCGCCCCTGATCGAGCGTCAGGCTGCAGCGGCGAAGGGTGCGTTCGGGCGCTGGCAGCGCGGCGACCTCGACCTGCGCAACGTGCGGCACCAGGACGGTCTGGCCGCTCCGGACCTGTTCGACGACCACCTCGACCTGCTGTACGAGGTGTGGGGTGCCCACGAGAAGTCGGGGCCGTTCCTGGTGTCCTCGTGCCGCAAGGGCTATCCGACTGTAGGCCTCGCCCACGCCCTGGGGCCGCGCAGGTTCGCGGCGCTGCCGGGCTGGTTCGGCAACTTCGTCCTCGACCCGGAACAGGTCCGGGCCACCCTTCCCGGCGTTGAGGCCGCGTTCGCGCTCGACCCGGCACAACAGGCGATCGCGGAGCAGCGTCTGCACGAGGTTCTGGAGGAGGTGACCGCGGAGGACGCTGCCGTGCTGTTCGACGAGGTGGTGCCGACCTGGCGGCGAGCCGCAGACCTCGACTGGGGTCTCATCGGCGCCCAGGCCACGCCCACCTGAGCATCGCCCGCACCGCTGATCGTCGGCGACGGCTCCTCCCCCGAGGTTCCGCAAACCGGGAGGCGTCCGACGAGGCGTCAGCGGGGGCCTTCCCGTTTCGGCGAAGGACGACCGGGAGCAGTTGGTGCAGGTCGTCCTGGACCGCATTCAGCAAGTCGTCGCCGAATACGCAGAGGGAGTGTTCCCAGGGGTGGCCGAAGGTGCCGAAGCGCAGGTCCTCTGCCAGGAAGACGAAGTAGTCGCCGTCCGGATACGGGCTGAGCGGCCAGCCTTCGCGCGAGCGGCCCCCAGGAGCGTGGGCAGGAACATGTCGGTCGCCGGCAGATGCGGACGGAGCCGAGAGCACGGGTGCTGCCAGTCCAAGATCCACAACGACTCCCCGGGGCGCTGCACCCAGCGAGACCTTCCTCCACAACTTCGACGAGACGGTCGAGCTTTCGGTCTCCGGGGTCGTCGCGCAGCGCGTCGAGGCCCCACGTGATCGACGGCGAAGTCTCGGTGATTCCGGGGAAGACACGGATGCTGGGCCGGAAGTCGAACTTGTCATCGAAGCGGTTCCAGATGCCGTCGTACTCGGCCCCGTCCAGACGCGTGAGGGGTTCATCGATCATCCGATGAACGTAATCCCATAAGACTGAATCTCGCTGCCCAATATGCTGTCGCAGCCGGACCTCGGTGGAGGGCCGTTGTTGACGGCCTCGGAGAGGGCTGCTGGTCGCCGGACCTGAATCGGCAGCTGCCGGCGCCTGCAGGGTCCAACCAGGACGTCCTCAGCCAGTGGGAAAGGCGCAGTGGTGGCATCGTTCGCGGAGGTTCGGTCGTTGTTGGGCGAGCCCGGGTTCAACTGGTCGGATCCGGCGCCGTGGGTGGAGATGGAGCGGGAGTTCGGGTTCGACTTCCCGGCGGACTTCCGTGAGGTCGTGGACGCCTACGGGTCGGTCCTGATCAACAATCAGCTGCACCTGGAGCATCCGGCCGCCCATCTTCTGCACAACCTTCAGAAGTCCGTCCGCGACAACCTCGAGTTCTGGCAGGAGGAGGACTCGACGGAGTTCCTCCCCAGCCCTGTGGGAGGGGGGCCGGGCGAGTTGATGCCGATCGCGACAGGCCGGACCAGCGAGACCGTGTTCATCCGCGTTCCGGCTGAGCCCTCCTCGCCCTGGCGCGTCCTCGTCCAGGAGTTCGACAGCTTCTCCTGGGTTCTCTACGAAATGACGTTCCGCGAATGGCTGTTGGCCTACCTCCGCGGCGAGGACGTGATGGCGGGCTCCCGCAACTTCGCGCCCGACGGCGCCTGCTACACGCCCCTTTCCTGAAGCGAGCACGGAGGTGGCAGATACGGGCTGCATCTCCGTTCCGGTCCCGCCCACGACCTCGCCTTCCAAGCCGTCCTTGCCGCCCGCTCCGGCCCGGCTGGAAGCGCGATCCAGCAGCGGGCCTCGTGCGGCACGAGCGGCGAGGGTCCTGCTCCCGATTCAGCTTCTTGACGATCAAGCGCCGGATCTACGGCCGGGCTGGCTTCGGCCTGCTGCGGAAGCGAGTCCTGCTGGCCAGGCCGCAGCTCTCTTGCCCAACGAACGGGTCCGTTCAGCTGAGCACGAGCGGGACAGGGTCCAGGCCCAGCTTGCTCCGACATGAGTCGACGGCCTGGGGACCGAAAGGCCCGTGCCGAAACCGGACCCGGCCCGGTCCGTCACAAACAACCCGTCACGAAGCCACCCAACACCCCGAACAACAGACACCCGGGACAGGACAGCCGGGGCCGGGAAGGCCGGGACCACCCACACCGGAACCACCCACGCCAGGACGGGCCGGCCGGGACGGCACGGCGCGGGACCGCCTAACGGCCGGGCGGGAGGCGTGTCGCCCCGACCTGCTCAGCTCACAGAGCGGAGATGAGGCGGAAGACCCCTCGAACCGATCGAGTGTGACAACGTACCCCGGTGCGAATCGGACGCGGCGCACCTGATCACTTCTGCGTAGCGTCCCTGTGCACGGCGGCTCTGGAAGGATGTCCGGCATGGATGTGCGCAGCAGGAACCAGGTGCGGGTGTCTGGTCGGACGGGTGGGCCGGTGCTCGTGCTCGCCCACGGGTTCGGGTGCGACCAGAACTTGTGGCGCCTGGTGGTGCCGGTGCTGGAGCGGGAGTTCACCGTGGTGGTGTTCGACCATGTGGGGGCGGGGCGCTCGGACCTGTCGGCGTGGAGCCGCGAGCGGTACTCGAGCCTGGACGGCTACGTGGAGGACGTGCTGGAGCTCTGCCGGGAGCTCGGCCTGGGGCCGGTCGTCTTCGTGGGGCACTCGGTGAGCGCGATGATGGGCGTGCTGGCCGCGAACCGCGAGCCCGAGTACTTCGCAGGCCTGGTGCTGCTCGCGCCGTCGCCGTGCTTCGTCGACGACCCCGCGACCGGCTACCGCGGTGGCTTCAGTGCCGAGGACATCGAGGAACTGCTCCAGGCACTGGACGCGAACTACCTGGGCTGGTCCGGGGCGATGGCACCGGTGATCATGGGAAATCCCGAGCGCCCGGAGCTTGGTGAGGAGCTGACGGACAGCTTCTGCGCCACCGATCCGGAGATCGCCCGGGTGTTCGCCCGCGTGACGTTCCTGTCCGACAACCGGGCCGACCTGGCCGGGGTGCGCGTGCCGACCCTGGTCGCGCAGTGCTCCAGCGACGCGATCGCCCCCCGCGAGGTGGGCGACTTCGTCCACTCCCGGATCGCCGGCAGCACCCTGGTGACCCTGACCGCGACCGGGCACTGCCCCCAGCTCAGCGTGCCGGAGGAGACCGCCCGGGTGATCGCGGACTTCGCGAGGTCGCTCGCATGATGGCCACCGCCCCCGGCGACCCGGACCACGACCACGAGGACCGGGCGTTCTCCGCCCTGCTGGAGGACAGCGCCGAGGACCTCTACGAGAACGCCCCCTGCGGCTACCTGTCCACCCTCCTGGACGGGAAGATCGCCAAGATCAACACCACCCTGCTGAACTGGCTCGGCTTCGAGCGCGGCGACCTGGTGGGCCGCCGCACGTTCTCCGAACTGCTCACCGTCGGCGGCCGCCTCTACCACGAGACGCACTTCGCCCCGCTGCTGAACATGCAGGGCGAGATCAGCGGCATCGCCCTGGAGATGAAGGCGGCCGACGGCACCCGGCTCCCCGTCCTGGTCTCCTCGACCGTCAAGACCGGCGCCGACGGGCAACCGCTGCTGATCCGCACCACCGTCTTCGACGCCCGCGACCGCCGCGCGTACGAGGAGGAACTGCTGCGCGCCCGCAGGGAGTCGGAACAGGAGCGCGAACGGCTCGAGCAGCTCACCACCACACTCCAGGAGACCCTGCTCCCGCCGGCGCTGGCGAATGTGCCGGGTCTGGACGTCGCCGCCCACTACCACATCGCCTCCGTCGACGAGGTCGGCGGCGACTTCTACGACCTGTTCCCGCTGGCCGCCGGCACCTGGGGCCTGTTCCTGGGAGACGTGTGCGGCAAGGGCGCAGCCGCCGCGGCCGTCACCTCCCTGGCCCGCTACACCCTGCGCGCCGCCGCCGTCTACGACCCCGACCCGGCCGCCGTGCTGGCCAACCTGAACACCGTCCTCAACCACGAGTACACCGGCACCGATCCACGCTATTGCACCGTCATCTTCGGCGTGCTGACCCCGGACCCGGACCACGGCGGCTTCCGGATCACCCTGGCCGGCGGCGGCCACCCTCCGGCCGTCCTGCTGCGCGCCGACGGCACCGCCGACTTCCTGCCCACCAACGGCGGCCAGCTCATCGGCGTCCTCCCGGATGCGTACATCGCCACGACCACCTTCCGCCTCGGGCCGGGCGACGCCCTGCTCCTGTACACCGACGGACTCACCGAGGCCCACACCGCCGGCCGCGGCGACCGCTACGGTGACGAGGCCCTGCTCGAATTCGCCCGCGCACTGGCGCCCGCCACCGCAGCGGACACCGTCGACGCGGTCCGCCGGCTGCTCGACACCCTCGGCACCGGAGTGGACGACGACACCGCCGTCCTCGCCGTCAGCCTGCCCCCCACCGACGCCGAGGAGCGGCCGTGACCCAGCTCAGCACCACCACCCGCAGCATCGCAGCCGGCCCCGTCCTCGAACTCGCCGGGGAACTCGACTTCCACACCGCCCCGCAGGTCAAAGCCCTGCTGCCCGACATCGGCCTCGAACCGGGCCAGCAGCTCACCGTCGACCTGGCCGCCCTGACCTTCTGCGACTCCAGCGGCATCACCGTCCTGATCGCGGCCCGCAATTACGCCCTGGCCGCCCACGCCACCATCGCCCTGGTCGCCGTCCCCGACATGGTCAGCAGGATGTTCGCCATCGTCGGCCTCGACAAGGTCTTTCCCGTCCACCCCACCGCCCACGCCGCCGAGAGCGCCTGGCAGTCCTCCGCCGGCTGAGCCACCCCCGGCCCCGCCCCGGGCTGGGAAGGGGTGAACGCGTGCTGGCCGGGCACGTTCAGCGCCCGGCCTCCAAGGGGGAGAAGCGGGCCACGTCGCCGGGTCCATGGCGGAGGTCGGCCGACCACGACGACCAGCGCGGGGAGCCTGCCCCGGGCGTCGTGGGTGGTCAGGCGCCGGTGGGTGCGGGCGGGGGCGACCCTTTCGGCTGTGTTGGACCGGCCGGGAGCTTCGATGGCGCCGGGGGCGGCCCTTGACGTCCGGGTTCTGCGCGCACGAGGGAGCTCACGCTTCCGTGGACGATGTCCGACCCGGGCGGCCCCCGCGGGAGACAGCCGGCGGATGTCCACTCGGGCCGACGAACTGCCGACGAATCGGCGTCAGCCGGCAGAGCCTGAACGTCCCGAGTGTGTCGTGCGGGCCACCGAGATCAGGCGCATCCCCGCGCGGCGGTGGAGACCGAAGGGGGCCCGGGCGGTGCACGGACGGCAGTCCTCCGCATGAGCGAGGTCGGCTCGGCTGCACGGGCCGGTCGAGCGGACGCCCTGTCAACACCGCAGCCGGGCCAACATCGAACCGCAGTTCCCGGACGCAGGGGGAAGCCCAGGAGGGGGGCAGCGACAGCCGGATGCTCAGGCGGCGGACCGCTCGATCTCCCCCGCGAAGACGATGAATTGGTCGATGAGGCTCCGCCGCAGATGGACGACGTCCGTTCCCGCCAGTCGGGGGCCTCCCTCAGGCGTGGTGAAGACCCACTGGTACCGGGCCCATTCGTCAGGCATGTCCACCGCCGAGCAGCGCACCATCGTGCCGGGTCCCGCCGGGTGGCGCCGGATCTCCAGCACGAACCGCTCGACCGCCCCGATTCCTTCGCTGCGACCCAACGGTCCCCAGAAGACCACGTCCGAGGTCAGGGCCTGCGAGAGGAGGGCAGTCACATGGGTGTCGTCCGAGGCGTTGAACGCGGAGATGAACGTGTCGATCGCGGAGCGTGCGGTCTCTTCCTGCATACCCCTAGTAATACCAGCCGTTTCGCGTGTGCTTGTCCCGCGAACCGCCTTCCGATCACCGTGACCCGTCCCGATCGTCGCCCGAGGAGCCGCCCACCGCCGAACCGCTCCCAGGCACCGCAGCGGGTGGGCGGTTCATACGTCGTGACGGGGTCGTCGGATGGGTCGTCCGTCGGCGGTGACGGAGTGCGGGCGCGAGCTCGGGTCGGGCAGCGCGAAGTCGGTGGTACTGACCCCCACCCACAGACAGGCCGGCCTGCGGCGGGGACCGACTCCCCCGGCCTTCATCGGCAACGGCCGCCCGGACCTCCTCGCCACCGCGTCGCACCTCGTCCCGACACCGACGGCGACGGCGACGGCGGTCAGCACGTGCTGCGGGTGTGCCGCGGCCTGCTCGCGGTGGTGACAGCGGCAGCGGCGCGTTCCGTGGCCGCGGCCGCACCCGGGCACCGGGCACCGGGCACCGAGGTCCCCGGCGGGGCCGAGCCCGGGGTCGTTCCGTGCGGCCGGGACGGGGGCGTTCCTCCCGTAGGGGCGTGCGCGGTGCGCGGTCAGTCCTGCTGCTGCCAGGCCGGGGGCTGGATGACGCCGTCCCGGTACATGGGAACCTCGATGGTGGCACCGTAGCGGGCGAGTTGCGCCCAGGGGCGGTTGATGCCGGCCGAGCCATGGCGGCGGACGCGGGTGACGGCGTCCAGGTCGAGCACGTCGACCAGTACTTCTTCCCCCGCTCCGGCCTGCTGGCGGACGGTGCCCTCGGGGTCGACCACGGTGCTGTGGCCGACGCCGTACGGGTCGGGAGTGTTGACGTTGACCACGTAGACCTGGTTGGTCCAGGCGTTGGCGCGGGCGCAGACCAGTTCCATCTCCCGGTCGCGGGTGGTGGTGAGGGTGGGTTGGATCACCACTTCGGCGCCCAGCCAGGCCAGTTGGCGCACGGTCTCCGGGAAGGAACCGTCGTAGCAGATGGCGAGCCCGATCCGGCCGACGCCGGGGATCTCGAACACCGTGAACCGGTCGCCGGGCTCGGCCCGTTCGTAGGGCTGCCAGGGGAAGACCTTGCGGTAGCGGGCGACCAGCTCGCCGTCGGGCGAGAAGACCAGGGCGGTGTTGTGCACGGTTCCCTCCGGTGTCCGTTCGAAGAGCGAGCCGGGGATCAGCCAGAGGCCGGTCTCGGCGGCCAGCGCCCCGATCCGGTCGGTGAGCGGTCCGGGCACCGGCACAGCGGCCCGGTGCATCCAGTCGGCGGGGGCGGGCTCCAGCAGTGGGCCTTCGGCGGCGAGGAACAGCTCGGGGACGACGACCAGTTGGACGTGCGGGAACAGTTCGCGCGTGGTGCGGACGCGTTGGGCGAAGCGGTCCCAGCTGGCCTCCAGGTCGTGGGCGGCGGGGGCGGTCTGGAGGGCGGCGATGGCCAGGGTGCGCACGGGCTCAGTCCTCGGTGGGTTCGGTGACGGTCGGTTCGGCGACGGTCAGTTCGGTGACGGCGCGGCGGCCGTCGCGGAAGAAGCGGGTGTGGCGCGGGCGCAGTGCGAGCATCACGGCCGCGCCGACGGCGACGGAGCCGATGCCGAGCAGGAAGACCCCGCCGACGCCGTGGAAGGAGGTGTCGCCGTACGTCGGGGCGTACATGTCGAAGGCGCTGCGGACGAAGGCGGCCAGCATCATCAGCCCGCCCAGCAGCGGCAGCACGCCCTTGAGCAGCAGGTCGCGCGCGGAGCGGCGCAGGTGGCTGCGGAAGTGCCAGACGCAGGCCAGGGCGGTGACGCCGTAGTAGCAGGCGATCAGCAGGCCGATGGAGAGGATGGCGTCGCCCAGGAAGCGGGCCGAGAGCAGTTGCAGCACCACCAGCAGCAGACCGGTCGCGGCGCCGAAGCAGACGGTGCCGAAGGCCGGGGTGCGGTGGCGGGGGTGGAGGCGGGCGAAGGCGGGTGGCAGTGCTCCGTGCGCGGCCATCGAGAGCGTCCCGCGCGGGGCGCTGACCAGGCAGCTGAGCAGTGCGGAGACCGCCGAGACGGCGACGGCCAGCTTCACCAGCACGGCGAGCGCGTCGCCGACCACCGGCGGGGCGAGGGTGGCCAGGACGTCGGTCGCGTTGTCGGGGTTGCCCAGGCCGAGGCCGTCGGTGCCGGTGCCGGCGAAGGAGACGGCGGCGAAGGCGGTGAACAGGTAGGTGCCGAGCAGGACGCAGGTCGAGACCAGGACGGCCCGGCCGGGCACCCTGTCCGCGTCCCGGCTCTCCTCGTTGACGGTGATCAGCGCGTCCCAGCCCCAGTAGATGTAGAGGCACAGCAGCACCGACTCGGCGAACGGGCCCGCGCCGCCGTAGGCGAACGGGTTCAGCCAGGCGAGCGAGGGCGCACTCGCGCCGGGCCGGGCGAGCGCCACCGCGCCGAAGCCCAGCAGCGCGGTCAGTTGGAGTCCGAGCAGCAGGTACTGGACGGACGCGGCGATCTGCACGCCGCGGCGCGCGATCACGGTGCAACCGGCCAGCAGGAGCAGCGCGGTGGCGGTGACGGCGACGGTGCTCCCCGCGTACCGGTCGGGGGCGAGGGCGGACAGCACGTAGGCGGCGCCGACCTGGGAGAGCGCGGTCATGGCGATGAGGGTGGCGGTCTGGACGACCCAGCCGCCGGCGAGCCACCCGGTGAGCGGGCCGAAGGCGCGGGTGGTCCAGACGAAGGTGGTTCCGCAGTCCGGCATCTCCCGGTTCAGTTCCCGGAAGGCGAGGGCGGTCAGCAGGATCGGCACGAAGCCGATCAGCAGCGAAGCCGGTGCGAGGTGGCCGACGGTCAGGGTGACCAGGCCCAGGGTGACGGCGATGGAGTAGGCCGGGGCGGTCGAGGAGAGCCCGAGCGCCACTGCGCCGAGCAGCCCCACCGAGCCGCTGCGCAGCCCCTTGCCGGAGGCGGGGGGCGGGGCGGGGGACGCGCCGGTGTTGGTTCTGAGTGCCATGGGCTCCTCGTTCGGGGTCGTCGGGCAGCTTTGTTAAACGTGGATTTAAGAAGCAGGGCAGCTGCATGTCAAGGGAAAGGTGGTGATTTGTTAAACTCCGCGCAAGCAACCAGGCCGACCGAGGGGAAGCGACGTGGCGGGAACCGGCAAGCGCGGTGGCGGCAGCAAGGAGGCGCGGCGCGCAGCGCTGAACGAGGCGGTGCAGCGGGCCCTGGTGGCCCGCGGCCTGGAGGGGCTGCGGCTGCGCGACATCGCCGACGAGATCGGCGTCACCCCGGCCGCCGTGCTCTACTACGGCGACCTGGACGCCCTCGTCCACGCCACCTACCAGCAGGCCATCGAGCGCTTCAGCCGTGACCGGGAGGAGGCCGCCGACCGCCACGAGGACGTCCGCGCCAAACTGGCCGCCTGCATCGAGGAGGGCGTCGCCACCGGCCCGGACGACGTCATGGCCCGCCTCCTGTTCGAGTACTGGCCGCGCTGCCTGCGCGACGCCCGTGCCGCCGCCCTCGACAGCGCCCTGACCGAACGCCAGATCACCGTCTACGCCTCGATCCTGACCCTCGGCCAGGCCCAGGGCCACTTCGCGCTCACCGACCCGCCCCGGCTGCTCGCCGCCAACTTCGTCGCCATGGAGGACGGCTACCAGATGGAGGTGCTGTCCGGCCGCCGCACCCGCGCCGAGGTCATCACCGCCCTGCGCTCCTACGCCCGCGCCGCGACCGGCCGACCGCTGCCGTGAACCCGCGCGGGCGGGTGCGGCGAGCGTGCCGTCGTGGCGGACGCGGCTTCCTCGTCCGGCGCCTCCAGGCCGCGGTCGGGTCAGACCGGTCCGGTGGATCCCGCAGCGGGGGGAAGGCGGGGTCCGTGGCCGGCGCGGGAACGGAAGGAGGACGGGCGCGGTGAGCGAATACGGAAGGGGTGGTCCGGTGGACCGGAGGGACGGCGGGAGCCCGGCGGAGGCGGACGGAGCGTGGTGGCGGTCGGCGGTCGTCTACCAGGTCTACCCCCGCAGCTTCGCCGACTCGGACGGCGACGGGATCGGCGACCTGGACGGCATCACGTCGCGGCTCGACCATCTCGCCGAGCTGGGCGTGGACGTGCTGTGGCTGTCGCCGGTGTACACGTCGCCGCAGGCCGACAACGGCTACGACATCAGCGACTACCAGGACATCGACCCGATCTTCGGTGACCTGGCGGCGTTCGACCGGCTGCTGGCGGCCGTGCACGCGCGCGGCATGCGGCTGGTGATGGACCTGGTGGTGAACCACACCTCGGACCGGCACCCGTGGTTCCAGGAGTCCCGCGACCCGGCGAGCCACAAACGCTCCTGGTACTGGTGGCGGCCCCCGCGCGAGCCCGCCGACCCGGGTGCCGCCGGGCCGCACGGCGCCGAGCCGAACAACTGGGGCTCGTTCTTCTCCGGGCCGGCCTGGACGTACGACGGGGCGTCCGACGCGTACTACCTGCACCTGTTCGCCCCGGGGCAGCCGGACCTCAACTGGGAGGAGCCGGCGATGCGGCAGGCCGTGTACGCGATGATGCGCTGGTGGCTGGATCGGGGCGTGGACGGCTTCCGGATGGACGTCGTCAACCTGATCTCCAAGGACCCGGCCCTGCCGGACGGCCCGCTGCGCGGCGACGGCCCGTACGGCGACGGCTCGCCGTCGTACCTCTGCGGGCCGAGGGTGCACGAGTACCTCCAGGAGATGCACCGCGAGGTGTTCGCCCGCCACCCGGGCCGGCTGCTGACGGTGGGCGAGATGCCGGGGGTGACGGTCGAGCAGGCGCGGCTGTTCACCGACCCGGCGCGGGCCGAGGTGGACATGGTCTTCCAGTTCGAGCACGTCAGCCTGGACCACGGCCCCGGCGGGAAGTTCGACCCGAGGCCGCTGCGGCTCACCGACCTGAAGGCGTCGCTGGCCCGCTGGCAGCGGGGCCTGGCCGACACCGGCTGGAACAGCCTGTACTGGAACAACCACGACCAGCCCCGGATCGTCTCCCGGTTCGGCGACGACGGCCCCCGCCACCGGGTGCGCTCGGCCACCATGCTCGCCACCGTCCTGCACCTGCACCGGGGCACCCCGTACGTCTACCAGGGCGAGGAACTGGGCATGACCAACGCCCCGTTCGCCTCGATCGGGGACTTCCGCGACATCGAGTCGCTCAACCACTACGCGCAGGCCCTCGCGGTCGGCCGGGCCCCGGAGGAGGTGCTGCGCGGGCTGCGGGCGATGGGCCGGGACAACGCCAGGACCCCGATGCAGTGGGACGCCTCGCCGGGCGCCGGCTTCACCACCGGCACCCCGTGGATCGCGGTCAACCCCAACCACACCACCGTCAACGCCGCCGACGCCCGGCGCGACCCCGGCTCGGTCTACCACCACTACCGGCGGCTGATCGCCCTGCGCCACCGCGAACCGGCCGTCGTGCACGGCGACTTCACCCCGCTGCTGCCCGAGGACGAGCGGGTGTACGCCTTCACCCGCCACCACCGGGGCACCACCCTGCTCGTCCTCGGCAACTTCACCGGCGAGCACGTGCCGGTCGACCTGCCGCCGCGCTGGCGGGAAGCCGAACTCGTCCTCGGCAACCTGCCCGCCGACGGCTCCCGGCGGCCCGGCGCTCCCGTCGTCCTGGCGCCCTGGGAGGCGCGCGTGCACCGCCTCACCGAGACCGGAGGGCCCACCGGAACCACAGGAACCGAGCGGCCCGCAGGAAGCGAAGGGGAGAGCGCCCGATGAGACTGACCGAGACCGCCGACCTGTGGTGGAAGAACGCGGTGGTGTACTGCGTGGACGTCGAGACCTTCCAGGACGGCAACGGGGACGGCGTGGGCGACTTCCCCGGCCTCACCCAGCGGCTCGACCACCTGGTGCGGCTCGGCGTGACCTGCCTGTGGCTGATGCCCTTCCACCCGACCCGGGAGCGCGACGACGGCTACGACATCACCGACTACTACGCCGTCGACCCCCGCCTGGGCACCCTCGGGGAGTTCACCGAGTTCGTCCGCACCGCCCGCGACCGGGGCCTGCGGGTCATCGCCGACCTGGTGGTCAACCACACCTCCGACCACCACCCGTGGTTCCGGGACGCCTGCTCCGGCCGGGAGGCCCGCCTGCGCGACTGGTACGTGTGGTGCGACACCCCGCCCGAGGACGGCCCGCAGGGGGTCACCTTCCCCGACGCCGAGCAGAGCCTGTGGCAGTACCACGAGCCCACCGGCCAGTACTACTTCCACCGCTTCTACAAGGAGCAGCCCGACCTCAACATCACCAACGCCGAGGTGCGCGACGAGATAGCCCGGATCATGGGCTTCTGGACGCAGCTCGGCCTGTCCGGGTTCCGGGTCGACGCGGTGCCGTTCCTGCTGGAGACCGCGGGGCAGGTGGACGCCGGCGACCTGCCCGACCCGCACGCGTACCTGGCCGACCTGCGGGCCTTCCTGGGCCGCCGCAACGGCGAGGCGATGCTGCTGGGCGAGGTCAACCTGCCCTACGACGAGACGCTCAGGTTCTTCGGCGACCCCGCCTCGGGCGGCGACGAGCTGACGATGTGCTTCGACTTCATCGGCATGCAGCGGATGTACCTGTCGATGGCCAGGGGACGGGCCGCCCCGCTGGCCGAGGCGCTGCGCGAGCGCCCGCAGCCGCCCCGCGACGCGCACTGGGCCACCTTCGTGCGCAACCACGACGAACTCACCCTCGACAAGCTCTCGGAGTCCGAACGCGGCGAGGTCTTCGCGGCGTTCGGCCCCGAGGCGGACATGCAGCTGTACGGCCGGGGCCTGCGCCGCCGGCTGCCCCCGATGGTCGGCGGCGACCGGCGCCGGATCGAACTCGCCTACAGCCTGCTGTTCACCCTGCCGGGCACGCCGGTGCTCTTCTACGGCGAGGAGATCGGCATGGGCGAGAACCTCGCCGCCGACGGGCGGCTCGCCGTGCGGACCCCCATGCAGTGGACCCCGGAGCCGACGGCGGGCTTCTCCGACGCCGACCCGGACCGCTACCCCCGGCCGCTGACCCGCGGCCGCTACGGCCCCGAGCACGTCAACGTCCGCGACCAGGCCCACGATCCGCACTCGCTGCTGACCCGGATGCGCTCCTTCGTCCAGGGCTACCGCGAGGCCCCCGAACTGGCCTGGGGCCGCTGCGAGATCCTCGACGCGGGCGACCCCGCCGTCCTCGCCCACCTCAGCTCCACCCGGGACGGGGCCGTCCTGGCGCTGCACAACTTCGCCGACCGGCCGGCCCGCGCCACCCCCGCCGGGATGCCGGACGGGCCGCTGACCGACGTCCTCACCGGGGCCGCCGTCGAACGGGACGGCGCGCCGCGCATCGAGCTGCCGCCGTACGGCTACCGCTGGCTGCGGGTCGGCGAACCCTGACCGACGGGCGCCGGGCCGTCACCGAACGGCCCGGCGCGGTTCGGGCCCCTCAGAGCCGCTCGTCCAGGCGTATCGCCTTGCGCAGCTCCCGGTGCGCCTCGTCCCCGTCGCCCGCGTGCTGCTCCAGCAGGGCGGCGGCGATCGCGTCCAGCTTGCGCTGCAGCGCGTGCTCCGCGCGGCGCTCCGCGTTCTTCAACAGGGCCAGCAGCACCAGCGTGACGGCGGTCATCACGTCACCCGCGAGGAGCTGCCACTCGGTCGGCAGGCCCAGCGCGTGCACCGCGGCGAAGCCCGCCACCAGCGCCAGGCAGAACACCGAGAACGCCGGCGAACCGCTCAGGTTGGACGCGGTCTCGGCGAGCCGCTCGAACCGGCCCCGCCCGTCGCCGGTGCGCTCGGCGGGGTGCGGGAAGACGGTCATGCCGCCCATCCCGCCCCGCCGCCCGTCGGCCGGTCCGCCCGGTGCCGGGGCGCGGCCCTCACCGCCTGCGCCCGACGTACGCGCCGAGGGCCACGGCGGCGGCGGTGGCGGCGACGGCACCGGCGACGGCGGCCCGGTGGGTGGTCGCCCACAGCTGCGGGCTGCGGTCGCTGGAGCTGTCCGTGAAGCGGCCGCGCGCGCCGTGGTCCTCCCGGCCGTCGGCGGGCTGCCACAGGTTGGCGGGGTCGCCGGCCCCGCGCGGCTGGTCGGTCTGCTGCGAGTCGAGCCCGGTCCGGGCCAGGTAGCGGTCCAGTAGCCCCGGCACGACCGCGTTGGCGACCAGGGTGGCGACTGTGCTGCCGCCCACCCAGTACTCGCGCCGCTGCGGGTGGTCCGCCGCGTGGAGGACGGCGCGGGCCGCCACCTCGGGCTGGTAGATCGGCGGGACGGGCTGCGCGCGGTTCGGCAGCCGGGAGAGCACCCAGTCGAACTGCGGGGTGTTCACGGCCGGCATCTGCACCATCGTGGTGCGCACCCCGGAACCGGCGGCCAGCAGTTCGCAGCGCAGCGCCTCGTGCCAGCCCTGCAGCGCGTGCTTGACCCCGCTGTAGGCGCTCTGGAGCGGGATGCCCCGGTAGGCCAGGGCGGAGCCGACGTGCACCAGCGTCCCCCGGTCGCGCGGCAGCATGCGGCGCAGGGCGGCCTGGGTGGCGTACACGTAACCGAGGTAGGTCACCTCGGTGACCCGGCGGAACTCCTCCGCCGAGATCTCGCTGAAGGGCGCGAAGACGGAGGTGAACGCGTCGTTCACCCACACGTCGATCGGTCCGAGTTCCCGCTCGACGCGTTCGGCGGCCGATTCGACGGCGCGGGGGTCGCTGACGTCGGCCTCGATCACCACGGCGGTGGTGCCCGCCTCCCGGGCCTCGGCGGCGGCTGCTTCCAGCCCGGCGCTGCCGCGGGCGATGAGGGCGAGGCGGTCGCCGCGCCCGGCGAACGCCGCGACGCATGCCCGCCCAATTCCTGCACTGGCGCCGGTGATCACCACGACGCGTGAAGTGGGTGTGGTCATGCCCTGTGGTGTGTCCGGTCGTCCGCACCGCAAACCGGCCGAACCGGGCGCCCCGCGCGCCGCCGGGCACCGAGGCCGCGTCGGAGCGCCACGGCCGCCGGTGCGATGCGCGGTGCGGTCCGGGCGCTCCGCTCCGCCTCGACCACGGCAGCCGCGCCGCGTCGGCCGCCGACGAGGCGGGCCGCACCCCGGTGGAACGCAGCACCCTCGCCGCGTACGCGCGGGGAGTCCCCGGCTGGACGGCCGGACCGGCGCCACCGGCCGCTTCGTCTTCCCGAGGGTCGCCGAGGGCGCCGTCACCCTGTTCGAACGGCGTCGGGCTGACGCGGAGGTCGCCTGCGAAGGGACGGCCGAGCACCACCACCAGCAGCAGGCTGAAGCCGATCAGGCCGGCGACCGACCCGACGAACAGCGGGGCGGCAGTTCCTCGTTGCCGGCCGCGATCCGGGCGCGCCGCTGGCCGACCCTGTCGTTGAGGCTGTCCACCCTGCGTCTGCGGCTCGTGGTCCCTGAGGGATGCGGGTGGTGCCCTCCGCGGTTTCGGCGGTGAGGGCAGGGCCGTTCGCTGGACAGACCCGCCGGCCGGAATGTCGCGCTGCTCCGAAACGCCCCGCGCTCCGACCGGCTTCGCATCAGACCGGATCGGCCACGACCAGCCGGCCCACCTGTTCGCCGAGCACTGCCCGGGCGGTCGGGTCGAGGCCGGAGTCGGTGACGAAGCAGTCGAGTTCGTTCAGGGCCGCGAAGGCGCTCAGGCCGACCACGCCCCACTTGCTGTGGTCGGCCACCGCCACCACCCGGCGAGCCGAGGCGATCAGCGCCCGGTTGGTCTGTGCCTCGGCGAGGTTGGGCGTGGTGAGCCCGGTCCGCTCGGAGACGCCGTGCGCGCCGATCAACAGGACGTCGACGTGCAGCGAGCGGATTGCCTGGTCGGCCAGCGGGCCGACCAGGGCGGCGGAGGGCGTGGGGGTGCCACCCGTCAGCAACAGGGTCGGTCCGGTGCCGGGACGCTTCGCGGTGTGTTCGCGCAGCAGGTCGGCCACCGGCAGCGAGTTGGTGACCACGGTCAGGCCGCGAATGTCCAGCAGTCGGCTCACCACCGCGTGGGCGGTGGTACCGGCCGAGACCGCCACCACGCTGCCGGGTTCCACCAGGGCCGCCGCGGCGTCGGCCAGGGCGGCCTTGGCCGCGGCCTCGCGTTGCGCCTTGGCCTCGAAGCCCGGCTCCTCGGCCCGGGCGCCGCTGGTCACCGCTCCCCCGTAGATCTTCTCCACCTCGCCGGCCCTGGCCAGTTCGTCCAGGTCCCGACGGATCGTCATGTCGGAGACGCCGAACTGCTCGACCAGGTCGGCCACCCGGACAGCTCCGGTCCGGCGTACCAGGTCGAGGATCAGTGCCCGGCGCTGGGGGGCGAGCAGCGCTTGGTCCGCCACGGGTTCTCCTTACACCGCTCGGCAGTGGTTCACGGGTCAACAGGATAGTGCGGTCCTGAGCCGTTCTTCGTCGACTGTGACCACGCCTCGCACCAATCCAACATGATCAAACGTCCAAAGGAGGCCGGAAAGATGTTCGCTCGATCCTGGCGCACTCGTCCGAACCCACTTTGAGCTGGTCTTATCCCCAGCCTGCCGATCAGCCCCCGATTGAGCCCGCCAGAACCCTTGACACAAACGAACACCACTCCGAGACTCTCCTCCAGCCGCTTGTTTGCGCCAACATCGTTGGCCCCCCACCCCACCCCCACCCGAAGCCGCGAGGTAACCCCCATGTCGCGCACGAGATCCGTGCTGCTGTGCGTCCTACTGGCGCTCGGCGCGCCGCTGGCCGCCGGCACCGTCCCCGCCCAGGCCGCCCCCGTGCCGGTGGTCAACGGCACCCAGTTCACCGACACCACCGGTGCGGCCGTGCAGGCGCACGGCGGCGGCGTGATCAAGGTCGGCGCGTACTACTACTGGTTCGGCGAGGACCGCAACGCCGACAACAGCTTCCGGTACGTCTCGGTGTACCGCTCCACCGATCTGAAGACCTGGGAGTTCCGCAACCACGTGCTGACCCAGGCCACCGACCCGGAGCTGGCCACGGCCAACATCGAGCGCCCCAAGGTGATCTACAACAGGGCCACCGGCCAGTTCGTGATGTGGATGCACAAGGAGGGCAGCGCCACCGACTACAGCGAGGCCCGGGCCGCCGTCGCGGTCTCCTCCACCGTGGACGGGAACTACAGCTGGCGCGGGAGCTTCCGGCCGCTGGGCGAGATGTCCCGGGACATCACCACCTTCGTCGACGACGACGGCACCGCGTACATGGTCTCCGCCGCGAACGAGAACCGGGACCTGCACGTCTACCGGCTGACCGCCGACTACACCGGCATCGACGCCCAGGTGCAGAGCCTGTGGAACGGCTCCTCCCGGGAGGCGCCCGCGCTGTTCAAGCGGAACAACGTGTACTTCCTGCTCACCTCCGGCGCCACCGGGTGGACCCCGAACCAGCAGAAGTACGGCACCGCCACCAGCATCACCGGCAGCTGGAGCAGCCTGCAGAACATCGGCGACGGCATGACCTACGGCAGCCAGACCGCGTACGTGCTGCCGGTCCAGGGCGCCTCCGGCACGAGCTACCTGTACTTGGGCGACCGCTGGGGCAACTGGCTGGGCGGCACCGTCAACGACTCGCAGTACGTGTGGCTGCCGCTGACCTTCCCCACCGACACCACCATGACGATGGGCGACTCCCCGCAGATCACCGTCGACGCCGCGGCGGGCACCGTCACCCCGATGGACGCGACCTGGGAGAACCTGACCGGCCAGCAGAGCGGCAAGTGCGTCGACGTCGGCGGCTACTCGTTCGCCGCGGGCGCGCGGACGCTCCAGTGGGCCTGCGGCTGGGGCGCGAACCAGAACTTCTGGTTCAAGCCGCTCAGCGGCGGCTACGTGCAGATCATGGCCCGGCACAGCGGCAAATGCCTGGACATCGCGGGCAACTCCACCGCCAACGGCGCGGCCGTGGTGCAGAACGCCTGCTCCACCGCCGGCTCCCAGCAGTGGCAGGTCCAGCAAGCCGACAGCAGCGGCAACGTCCGCCTGGTCGACCGGCGCTCCGGCAAGTGCCTGGACGTGACCAACCAGTCCACCGCCGACGGCACCGCGCTGGAGCAGTGGACCTGCAACTCCGGCTCCAACCAGCTGTGGCGGCGCGGCCCGGCCTGGCTCTGACCTCCCCCGCGCCCCCGCGCACCGCGCCCCCACCGACGGCACGTCCCCGGTCCTGACCGGGCGAGGGACGTGCCGTTCCGCATGCCCGCTCCTGGAGGAGACCCGTGTCCCCGCAGCACCGCACCGCCCGCAGCGCCCGCGTCGTCGCCCTGACCGCCCTGGCCGCGCTCGCCGCCGGCACCCTCACCGCCGCGCCCGCCGCGGCCGGGGACGCCGCCGTCCGCGTCACCGTCCGCCTCGACCCCAGCTACCAGCAGCAGCCGTTCCAGGGCTGGGGCACCGCGCTGGCCTGGTTCGCCAACGCCACCGGGAACTGGCCGGACGCCAAGCGCACCGAACTCGCCGACGCCCTGTACGGGGCGGACGGACTGGGCTTCACCGTCGCCCGCTACAACATCGGCGGCGGCGACAGCCCCGAAACCGCGCCGTACATGCGCCCGGGCGCGGCCGTTCCCGGTTACTGGAACCGGCCCGCCGCCTACGGTCCACCCGGCGGCGCCGCCGGGTGGACCGAGCAGCCGAACTGGTGGGACCCCGGCAACCCGGACCACTGGAACCCGCAGGCCGACGCCGCCCAACGCTGGTGGCTGACCGCCGCGAAGAGCCGCGGCGCGGACACGTTCGAGGCGTTCTCCAACTCCGCGCCGTACTTCATGACCGACAGCGGCCTGGTGTCCGGCGCCGTCAACGGCTCGCAGGACAACCTGCGCGCCGACCAGTACGACCGCTTTGCCGCCTACCTCGCCGGGTCGCTGCAGCGGGCGCAGGCCGCCACCGGCGTCACCTTCGGCTCGCTGTCACCGATGAACGAGCCCGGCACCTCGTACTGGCACGCCGGCGGGCCGCAGGAGGGCTCGCACTGGGACACCGCCTCGCAGACCCACCTGGCCACCAGCGTGCGCGCCGCGTTGGACGCGGCCCACCTGGCCACGCCCGTCGCGGCGATGGACGAGACCGACCCGGCCCTGTTCCGCACCGACTGGAGCGCCTACCCGGCCGCCGCCCGCGCCGCGGTCGGCAAGCTCAACACCCACACCTACTCCACCGGCGGCCGCGGCGTGGTGCGCGACCTGGCCAAGGGCGGCGGGCTGCCCGCCTGGATGTCCGAGGTCGACCTCGGGGGGTCGGCGCCGCAGAGCTTCACCGACATGGCGCCCGCACTCGACTTCGCGCACCGGATCACTGACGACGTCCGGGAGCTGGAGCCGGGCGCCTGGGTGATGTGGCAGGCAGTCGAGGACTACACCAACATGACGCCCGGCCGCGAGGACTCCAACTGGGGCCTGGTCCAGGTCGACCTGAACTCCACCGACCCCGCGAACGAGCCGCTGCGGCGCAACAAGAAGTACTGGGCGATGGCGAACTACAGCCGCTTCGTCCGGCCCGGCGCCCGGGTGATCGCCTCCGACTCCACCGACACGCTGGCCGCGCTGCGGCCGAACGGCGCCGGCGCCGTCGCGGTGTACACCAACTCCAGCGCCACCGCTCGGACCGTCACCTTCGACCTGGCGGGCTTCCAGAGCGTAGACGCCTCGGCTCCGGTGCAGCAGTGGACCACCGACGGCGGCAAGGACTTGGTCCGCGGAGTCGACCTGACCGCGACCGCCGCCAAGACCCTGACCGCGACCGTCGGGCCCGGCTCGGTGACCACCTTCGTGCTGCCCGGGGTCAGCGGCACGGCCACCGCCGCCGCCACCGTCCCCACCGGCCAGGTCCGCCGGCTGGTCAACGACCGCAGCGGCCTGGCGCTGGCCGCCTCCGGCGCCGCCGTGGTGCAGCGTGTCGTCAACGCCGCCGACACCGCCCAGCAGTGGAACTTCGCCCGGCTCGCCGGGACGTACGACTCCACCGCCGCGTACCGGATCACCAACGCCAAGAGCGGCAAGGCACTGAGCGTGGCAGGGAGCACGCTGGGCTTCGCCACGGCGGGCGGCTCCACCCAGCAGCAATGGGTGCTCTCCACCACCGGCGACGGCCGCGACACCCTCGTCAACCGGGCGAGCGGCCTGCTGCTGGACGTGACCGGCCAGTCCACCGCGGACGGTGCGCCGGTGGGGGCCTGGCAGCCCACCGGCGGCACCAACCAGTCCTGGGCGATCAGCAGCGCGGCGGCCGACGCGTACAAGTCGCTGAAGGTCCGGCTCAGCGGGCGCTGCGCGGAGGTCGCGGGCGGCTCCACGACCGCCGGCGCGGCCGTGGTGCAGCACACCTGTGCCAGCGCCGCCGACCAGCAGTGGACGCTGCGGCCGGGCGGCGGCCCCGGGCAGGTCAACGTGGTGGTGCGCGCCACCGGCCAGTGCCTGGACGTGTCGGGCGCCTCGACCGCGGACGGCGCGCCGCTGGTGCAGTACCCGTGCAACGGCGGGGCGAACCAGCAGTGGTCGGTGCGCGACACCGGCTCCGGTTATGTGACGTTGCTGGCCCGGCACAGCGGCGAGTGCCTGGACGTGGACGGTTCCTCGACGGCCGACGGGGCTGCGCTGGTGCAACGCCCCTGCACCGCCGCACTCGGGCAGCAACTGCTGGTCGGCTGAGCACGCCGTCCGGAGAGGGCGCGGCGGGCACCACCCTCGGGTGGTGCCCGCCGTCGCCGTTCAGGCGGGAAGGGTCGGCGGGGGTGCGGTGCTGGCCCGCGACACCAGTTCGGGCGGTACCACGACCGGCGCGTCCCCGGCCGCGTCGGGGGCGTCGATCCGGTCGAGCAGCCGGGCCACGCACTGGCGTCCGACCTCCTCGAAGTCCTGCCGGACGGTGGTGAGCGGCGGCAGGTAGTAAGCCGCCTCGGGCAGGTCGTCGAAGCCGACCACACTGACGTCCTCGGGGACGCGGCGCCCGGCCTCGTGCAGGGCGCGGACCAGGCCGAGCGCCAAGTGGTCGTTGGCCGCGAACACGGCGGTGACGTCGGGGCGGGCGGCCAGCTCGCGGCCGATCCGGTAGCCGTCCTCGGCCGTCCAGTCGCCGTAGCGCAGCGGGGGCACGGGCGCGCCGGCGGCCTTCAGCGCGGCGTGCCAGGCGGCGGCGCGGCGGCGGGCGGCGTAGGAGTCCTGCGGGCCCCCGAGGTGCCAGACGGTGCGGTGGCCGAGGTCGAGCAGGTGGCGGGTGGCGGCGGTGGCGCCGGCCGCCTGGTCGGTGTCGACCGAGGGGAAGCGGCGCTCCGGGTCGCCGTCGGCGACCACCACCGGGACGCCGGACGTGACGGAGAAGCCGGGCCGGTCGAGGATCTGCGCCTCGATCACCACCAGCCCGTCCACGGCCTGGTCGGTGAGCTGGCGGACGGCCTGCTGCACGGCGCGTTCGGTCTGGTCCTCGACGCAGACCACGTTCAGCGAGTACCCGGCGCGCTGGGCGGCGCGCGAGATCGCGGCCAGGGTTCGGGCGTTGCCCTGGGCGGTGACGTCGAACGTGACCACGCCGAGGACGTGGAAGCGGCCGAGGGTGAGCGCGCGGGCGGCGCTGTTGCGCTGGTAGCCGAGCACCCGCATCGCGGACAGCACCCGGTCGCGGGTCTCGGGTTCGACGTTGCTGCGGTTATTGGCGACCCGGGAGACGGTCTGTGAGGAGACCCCGGCGAGCGCCGCGACGTCGGCCTGCGAAGGCGGTCGCGTCCTGCCGCGGGCGGTGCCGCCCGACGCCGGATCCTGCTCCATGCGCTCCTCCTCCATGTCTGCGTAAACATGGTAGCGCTGCGGAGGGACGGAAGAGCCACCGCCCCGGCTGCCTGAGCAGTCGGGGCGGTGGCCCGGCGGGTGCGGCCGACCCTCGACGGCCGGCCCGCCGTTCCGTTCTCCGGCCCGGGGCCGGGCCGCCACGTCCGTGGGGCGGCCCATCGGGGCCCGGGGCGGGAGGCGGAAGCCGGTCGGTGCGTCAGGCGGGTAGCCCGACGGCGCGTTCGCCGCTGCGGCGCTGCTGGACGACCACGGCGACGACGAGGAGGGCACCCTGGGCGACGTTCTGCCAGAAGGAGTTGATGCCCTGGACGGTGAGGCCGTTCTCCAGGGCGCCGAGCAGGGCGACGGCGAGCAGGGTGCCGCCGACGCCGCCCTTGCCGCCCTTGAGGGCGCAGCCGCCGAGGGCGGCGGCGGTGATGGCCTTGAGTTCGAGGCCCTCGCTGCCGGAGGTGGGCTGGCCGGAGCCGGTACGGGCGGTGAGCAGGACGCCGGCGAGGGCGGCGACGGTGCCGATCAGGCCGTAGACGGCGATCAGGTACTTGTTGATGTCGATGCCGGCGAGGCGGGCGGCGGTGTCGTTCCCGCCGATCGCGTAGACGTTGCGGCCGAGGTCGGTGCGGGCCAGCAGGACGTGCACGGCGAGCGCGACCAGGACCAGCAGCCAGACCATGACGGGCAGTCCGGCGATCTTGCCGCGGCCGAGGAAGACGAACACCGGGTCGCCCAGCACGTAGCCCTGGGCGCGGCCGTCGGAGATCAGCTGGGCCAGGCCCTTGTAGGCGGCCAGGCCGGCCAGGGTGGCGATGGTGGGGTTGACCCGGCCGTGCACGATGATCACGCCGTTGAGCAGGCCGATCAGCAGGCCGGCGCCGATCGCGGCGGCGATGCCCGCGGAGGCGTGGGAGCCCGCGGAGGTGAAGGCCATCGCGGAGACCACGGAGGCGACGCCGGCCTGCGAGCCGACCGAGATGTCCAGGCCGCCGCAGATGATGACGACGGTCTGGACGACGGCCAGCAGGCCGGTGATGGTGGCGGCCTCCGCGATCACCTGGAGGTTGTCCAGGCTGAGGTAGTTGTCGTTGAGCGTCCCGAACACGGCGAGCACCGCGATCAGGGCGCCGATCAGGCTGAGATGCTGGGCGCCGAGGCGGGCGAGCAGGGGGCGGGCCGGGCCCCGGGTGAACTCGGGTCGGGTCGGCGGG
Organism: Streptomyces sp. TLI_171; assembly: GCF_003610255.1. Taxonomy (GTDB): domain Bacteria; phylum Actinomycetota; class Actinomycetes; order Streptomycetales; family Streptomycetaceae; genus Kitasatospora. The sequence goes on from NZ_RAPS01000002.1 coordinate 194,056, forward strand.
TTGGTCAGGGCGGTCATGAGGTGGCTCCGGGGGATGGGCGGCGGGGCGTGAGGTCGTCGGCGATGGCGAGGTGCAGGACGGCTTCTTCGGTGGCCTCGGCGCGGTCGAGTTCGCCGGTGATCCGGCCGCCCTGCATGACGACGATCCGGTCGGCGAGACCGAGCAGTTCGGGCAGCTCGGAGGAGATCACCAGCAGGGCGACTCCCTGCTCGGCGAGGTCGGCGACGATCCGGTAGATCTCGGCCTTGGCACCCACGTCGATGCCTCGGGTCGGCTCGTCCAGGATCAGCACCTCGGGCTTGCGGGCCAGCCAACGGGCCAGGACGACCTTCTGCTGGTTGCCGCCGGAGAGCTTGCGCACCTCGTGCTCGATCGAGGGGGTGCGCACCCGCAGCCGCTCCGTGTACTCGCGGGCCAGCCGCTTCTCGGCGCCCTGCTTGACGAAGCGGAAGCGGCGCAGGCGCTCCAGCACGGCGACGGAGGTGTTTTCGCGGATCGAGCGGTGCAGGAACAACGCCTGGGCCTTGCGTTCCTCGGGCGCCAGGCCGAGCCCGGCGCGGATCGCCCGGCCGGGGTTGCCGCCGAGCGGGCGGCCGTAAAGAGTGGCGGCGCCGGAGCGGATCGGCAGGTCGCCGGCCAGCGCCAGGGCCAGCTCGGAGCGTCCCGCGCCGATCAGTCCGGCCAGGCCGACCACCTCCCCGGCGCGCACCGTCAGGTCGATGTCGCGCACGTGGTCGGTGGTGAGGCCCTTGACCTCCAGCACCACCCGGTCGGTGGCGAGACGCGTGGTTCGGGTGAACATCGCGGACAGGTCCCGGCCGACCATCAGCCGCACCAGCTCGCCCTCGTCGGTGGCGGCGGCGGCCTGGACGCCCGCGAGCTCGCCGTCGCGCAGCACCGCGATCCGGTCGGCGAGCCGGAAGATCTCCTGCATCCGGTGCGAGACGTAGACGACGGCGACGCCCTGCGCGCGCAGGCGGCCGATCAGGGCGAACAGCGCCTGCGCCTCCTGCTCGGAGAGCGAGGAGGTCGGCTCGTCGAACGCGATGACCTTCGCCTCGCCGGTCAGCGCCCGCAGGATCTCCACCAGTTGCCGCTGGGCGGGGGTGAGTTGTGAGCCCAGCAGGTCGGGGTCGAGGACCCCGGCGAAGCCGAGGCGCTCCAGGTCTGCCAGGGTGCGGCGGCGCAGTTCGGCGCGGTCGAGCAGACGGCCGGCCCTGCGGGGCAGCGATCCGGCGTGGACGTTCTCGGCGACGGTGACGTGCGGGATGATCTCCGGTTCCTGCGGGATGATCCGGATCCCGGCGGCCCGGGCGTCGGCCGGGGAGCGAAGGTCGAGGCGGCGGCCGTCCAGGTGCAGGTGGCCCTCGGTGGGCCGGTGGTCGCCGGTGAGGATCTTCAGCAGGGTGGACTTCCCGGCTCCGTTCTCGCCCATCAGCGCGGTGACCTGCCCGGCGGGGAAGTCGAGGGTGACGCCGCTGAGCGCCCGGACGGCGCCGAAGCGCTTGCCGACGGCGACGACGCCTGCCGTACCGGGCGGCAGCGGTGGCGGGGGCGGAGAGTGGTCGGCCGGGGGCGGGGTGGTGGTCATGGCGGGTCACCTCTGGGCGTGCGGGCGGTCGGCGCGGGAGGAGGAGGGGACGACCCCGGCTCGGAGGGGATGGGTCCGGGCGGGGGCGTGCGGGGCGCCGGCCCCGGTCAGGGCGGGCGGGGCCGGCGGGTTCGGTCAGCCGCAGGTGACGCCGGCGTCCTGCCAGCTCGCGGCGTCCACCATCCGGGTCGGCGCGAACGCCTCGGCAGGGAAGTCCTTGCCGTTCTTGAGCTTGTCGTACACGGTCTGGACGGCGAGCGCGCCGACGTCCTTGCCGTTGATGAACAGGGCGGCCCTCATGCCGGTGGGCTGTCCGCTCTTCCAGTCCTTGCAGGCCAGGTAGGCGCCGAGACCGACTCCGATCACGTCCTCGGCCTTGAAGCCGGCGTTGGCGAGCGCGGTGACAGCACCCTGCACGTTCTCGTCGTTGCAGCCCCACACCACCCAGTGCTTGACGCCGGGGTTGGCGGTGACGGTGGCGGCGACCTTGTCCTGGGCGCCGGTGGGGGTGTTGTCGGTGGCGACGTCGACGGCCTTGACGCCGGGGGCGACCGAGTCGAAGGCCTGCTGGGCGGCCTTGACCCGGTCGCCGCAGACCGTGACGTCCTGCTTCCACACCGCGAGCACCCGGGTGTCGGCCGGATTCCAACCCGCCTTGGTGAACTCCTCGGCGGCGCGCTTGCCGACCTCACCGCCCATCTGCTGTCCGGAGAAGCCGATGCGCGGCACCAGCTGCTCCTTGGCGCAGACGGACGGGTCGGGGCCGTCGGCGCAGATCTGGTCGTCGGAGGTGAGCAGGGCGACCTTGGCGTCCCGGGCGGCCTGGACGACCTGCGGGCCGACGGCGGGGTCCGGGACGACGACGATCAGGCCGTTGGACTTCTGGGCGAGCGCGGACTGCACCTCGCTGACCGTCTTGTTGGCGTCGCTGCCGAGGTTGACGACCTTGAGGTCGACGCCGAGCTCGGCGGCCTTGGCCTTGGCCCCGGCCGCCTCACCGACGAAGTACTCCTGGTCGCCCTGCTTCTGCAGGTAGGTGATCGAGATCTTCCCGTCGACCTTGGCGACGCCGCCGTCGCCGGACGCGGACTGCTGCCCGGTCGAGCAGGCCGTGGCTGTCGTCCCGAGGGCGAGCAGCAGGGCCACGGTCGAGGCGGCACGGGAGGAGGGGGCGGTTCGAGGCATGAGGAACGCTCCTTGGCGCGGGAGTCCGGACCGGCGCGAGGCTGGCGCGCGAAAGTCAACAGACAATCGAACACGATTAAACGCGATGAAACAATGAGAGGGGCGGGAACTCGCCCGAGTCAAGCCGAACGACCCGCCGATACCGGGTCGTGACCTGGACGTCGACCTTCCCGAAACCGTCCCTCTCTGCCTTCGCTCCCACTGAAACCGGCTTGACCTGCCAGTTCTTCGAGCCGGAAGGATCACCGCGCGGTCACGAAGCGGCATCGCGAGGCAACAACGGCTTGACGCCCCGGCAACAGCGGGTCAACACTCGTCGCCAACGCCATGTTGGCGTAAACATCCGCCGAAGGGCACTACCCGTGAGCACGTCGCAGCGCACCACCCCCGCCACCGTCCGGTCCCGCTCCGCCCCCACCACCCGTCGCAGCCGCAACCGCGCTGCCCGGCACGGCGGTTGGGGCTTCGCGTTCTTCGCACCGTTCCTGGTGGTGTTCGTGGTCGGGGTCGCCGCACCGCTCGGCTACGCCGCGTACCTGAGCCTGTTCCAGGACCGGCTGATCGGCGGCACGGTCTTCGTCGGACTGGACAACTACCGGCGGGCGCTGGGCGACCAGCTGTTCCGGGCGGGCCTGTGGCGGGTGCTGCTGTTCCTGGTGGTGCAGGTTCCGGTGATGCTGGGCCTGGCCCTGCTGGCGGCGCTGGCCGTCGACAGCGGCCGGCTGCGCCGCCCCGGGCTGTTCCGGATCGGCGTCTTCGTCCCGTACGCGGTACCCGCCGTGGTCGCCTCGCTGATGTGGGGCTACCTGTACGGCGACAGGTTCGGGCTGGCCGGGCAGATCGGCGACTTCTTCGGCACCCGACTGCCCGACCTGCTGGGCCCCGACTGGATGCTCGCGTCCATCGGCAACGTCGTGACCTGGCAGTACACCGGCTACAACATGCTGATCCTGTACGCGGCGCTGCGCACCGTGCCCACCGAGCTGTACGAGGCCGCGGCCCTGGACGGGGCGGGCGAGATCCGCAAGGCGTGGAGCATCAAGCTGCCCGCCGTCCGCCCGGCCCTGGTGCTGGCCACGGTGTTCTCGGTCATCGGCACCTTCCAGCTGTTCAACGAACCCAACGTGATGCAGTCGTTGGCGCCGAACGTGGTCTCCACCAGCTACACGCCCAACATGTACGCCTACAACCTCGCCTTCAACGGCCAGCAGTTCAACTACTCGGCAGCCGTCGCCGTGGTCCTCGGCGGGGTCACCGCCGTGATCGCCTACGCCGTCCAGCTCCGGTCGATGCGGAAGGGACAGGACGCATGAGCCACCCCGTCACCAGGCGGCGGCCGCGCCGCGGCCGGGCCAGCAACGCGCTCACCCTCGCGATGGCGCTGATGCTGGGCTACGCGCTGCTCCCGCTGGTGTGGCTGTTCATGGCCGCCACCAAGGACACCGGCTCGCTGATGAACAGTTTCGGCCTGTGGTTCGGCCACGGGTTCCACCTGTTCGGCAACATCGGCGACGTGCTGAGCTACGACGACGGCATCTACCTGCGCTGGTTCGGCAACACCCTGCTGTACGCGGTGGTCGGCGCCGGCGGAGCGGCGTTCATCGCCACCGCCGCCGGGTACGGCCTGGCCAAGTACCGCTTCCGCGGCCGCACCGCGCTGGCCGCGACCGTGCTCGGCGCGATCGCCATCCCCGGCACCGCACTGGCCGTCCCCACCTACCTGCTGTTCAGCAAGGCCGGGATCGTCGACACCCCGTGGGCGGTGCTGCTGCCCTCGCTGGTCAGCCCGTTCGGCGTCTACCTGATGCGGGTCTACGCCGCCGAGGCGGTGCCGGACTCGATGCTGGAGGCCGCCCGGATCGACGGCGCCGGCGAACTGCGCACCTTCTTCACCGTCTCGCTGCGGCTGCTCGCCCCCGGCTTCGTCACCGTCCTGCTGTTCGCCCTGGTCGCGACCTGGAACAACTACTTCCTGCCGCTGATCGTGCTCAGCGACCCGAAGTGGTTCCCGCTGACCGTCGGCCTCAACCAGTGGAACGCCATGGCCACCGGCGCCGCGGGCAGCGGCGCCACCACCACCGACTTCTACCCGCTGGTCGTCACCGGCAGCCTGCTGGCGATCGTCCCGCTGGTGGTCGCCTTCCTCTTCCTGCAGCGCTACTGGCAGTCCGGCCTGTCGGCCGGCTCCGTCAAGGAATGACGGCACCTCACCCTCCGCCCCTCCACAGCAAGGAACCGCCATGTCTCCCGCCCCCTCCCGCCGCCGCAGACTCGCGGCCCTCGTCCCGGCCGCGGCCCTGCTGCTCGGCCTGACCGCCTGCGGCTCCGACGGGTCCGGCTCCCCCGCGGTCACCGACCCCGCCGCGGCGCTGGACACCCCCACCACGCTGACCTTCTGGACGTGGGCGCCGAACATCGACAAGACCGTCGCGCTGTTCGAACAGAAGTACCCGAAGATCAAGGTCGAGGTGGTCAACGCCGGGCAGTCCGCCACCGAGTACACCAAGCTGCAGACCGCCGTGAAGGCGGGCAGCGGCGGCCCGGACGTCGCCCAGGTCGAGTACTTCGCGCTGCCCGAACTCGCACTGTCCAAGCGGTTGGTGGACCTCAAGCAGTACGGCGCCAGCGGCCTGGAGTCGAAGTTCACCCCCTCCGCCTGGTCGCAGGTCGCGCTGAACGGCGGCGTCTGGGCCGTCCCGCAGGACACCGGCCCGATGGCGATGTTCTACAACCAGAAGCTCTTCGACCGGCTCGGCCTGAAGCCCCCCACCACCTGGGCCGAGTTCGAGGACGTCGCGGTGAAGATCAAGGCGTCCGACCCGAACCGCTTCGTCACCTCCATCGACCCCGGCGACGCGGGCGGCCTGGACAGCCTGATCTGGCAGGCTGGCGGCCGGCCCTTCCAGCAGAAGGACGCCACCGGCGTCGCCGTCGACCTCCAGGACCCGGGCAGCAAGAAGGTCGCCGACCTGTGGTCCTCGTTGCTGCAGCGCAAGCTGGTCGACGCCGCGCCCGGCTGGACCAACGAGTGGTGGCAGAGCATGGACAGCGGCCGCTACGCGATGTGGATGACCGGCGCATGGGCGCCCGGCAACATCGCCTCCACCATCCCGAACACCGCCAAGGACTGGCGAGCCGCGCCGATGCCGCAGTGGTCGACCGGCGACAAGGTCTCCGCGGAGAACGGCGGTTCCGCCGTCGCCGTGCCCACCACCAGCAAGCACCAGGCCGCCGCCGCGGCGTTCGCGATCTGGCTGAACTCCGACCCGGAGGCCGTCCGCTCGCTCAATGACAACGGCCTCTTCCCGGCCACCACCAGCCTGCTCACCGACCCCGCCTTCCTCGACAAGCCGCTGGACGCGCTCGGCGGCCAGCAGGCCAACCGGGTCTTCGCCGACTCCTCCGCCACCGTCGGAACCGGCTGGCAGTACCTGCCCTACCAGGTGTACGCCAACTCGGTGTTCAAGGACACCGTCGGCCAGGCCATGGGCAGCGACCTGAACACCGGCCTGACCGCCTGGCAGAAGCGGATCGCCGACTACGGCAACCAGCAGGGCTTCAAGGTCACCACGCCGTGACCACCCGCCGGTGCCCGCCCGCCCTCCCGCGCGGGCGGGCACCGGCCCCTCCCTCAAGCACCCCAGGAGCAGCAACCCCATGCCCGTCCTCGACACCGACGGCGGCGAGTTCACCCTCGACGGCGCCCCGTTCCGCATCCTCTCCGGCGGCCTGCACTACTTCCGGATCCACCCCGACCTCTGGGCCGACCGCCTGCGCAAGGCCCGGCTGATGGGCCTCAACACGGTGGAGACGTACGTCCCGTGGAACCTCCACCAGCCCCGGCCCGGCGAGCTCCGCTTCGACGGCGGACTCGACCTGCCGGCCTTCCTCGACCTCGCCGCCGCCGAGGGCCTGCACGTGCTGCTCCGCCCCGGCCCGTACATCTGCGCCGAGTGGGAGGGCGGCGGCCTGCCGTCCTGGCTGCTCACCGACCCGGGCATCCGGCTGCGCAGCAACCACCCCGGCTACCTGCACGCCGTCGAGCGCTGGTTCTCCGAGCTGCTCCCCCGGATCGCCGACCGGCTCGCCACCCGCGGCGGCCCCGTGCTGGCCGTCCAGGTGGAGAACGAGTACGGCGCGTACGGCGACGACACCTCCCACCTGGCCCACCTGGCCGACCTGCTGCGCCGCTTCGGCGTGGACGTCCCGCTGTTCACCTGCGACCAGCCCGGCGACCTCGCCCGCGGCGCCCTGCCCGGCACCCTGGCCACCGTGAACTTCGGCAGCCGCTCCCACCAGGGCCTCGCGGCCCTCGACGCACTGCGACCCGGGCAGCCCAAGCTGTGCGCCGAGTTCTGGATCGGCTGGTTCGACCGGTGGGGCGGACGGCACGTGGTACGTGACGCCGACGACGCCGCCCGCGAACTGGACGAACTGCTGGCCACCGGCGCCTCCGCCAACCTGTACATGTTCCACGGCGGCAGCAACTTCGGCTTCACCAACGGCGCCAACGACAAGCACACCTACCGGCCCACCGTCACCAGCTACGACTACGACGCCCCGCTCGACGAGGCCGGCGACCCCACCGCCAAGTACCACGCCTTCCGCGAGGTGCTCGCCAAGTACGGCCCGCCGGTGGCCGAACCGGCCCCCGCCCCCGCGCCCAAGCTGACCGCCACCACCGTCCGGTTCACCGAGAGCGCCCCGCTCCTCGCCGACCTGCCCGTCCTCGGCACCCCGGTGCCCGCAGTGCGCCCCCTCACCATGGAGGAGCTCGGCCAGGACTTCGGCTTCGTCCTCTACAAGGCGGTGCTTCCCACCGCGGGCCCCGCCCTGCTGGAGGTCGGCGCCGTCGCCGACCGCGCCCAGGTGTTCGTCGACGGCCAACCCGTCGGCGTGCTGGAGCGCGAGAACCACGAGCGGGCGATCGCCTTCCACGTGCCGAGGCCCGGCGCCGTGCTGCGGGTGCTGGTGGAGAACCAGGGCCGGGCCAACTACGGCGAGGGCCTGCACGACCGCAAGGGCCTGCACGGGCCGGTGCTCCTCAACGGCGCGGAGCTGACCGGCTGGAGCAGCCTGCCGCTGCCGCTGGACGACCTCGGCGAGCTCTCCTTCACCGGCACCGCCGGCCCCGTCCCCGGCCCGGTCTTCCACCGCGGCACCTTCGACGTCGACGAGCCCGCCGACACCTTCCTGCACCTGACCGGCTGGACCAAAGGCAACGCCTGGGTCAACGGCTTCCCGCTCGGCCGCCACTGGTCCCGCGGCCCCCAGTTCTCGCTGTACGTCCCCGGCCCGGCCCTGCGCCCCGGACCGAACGAACTCACCGTGCTGGAGCTGCACGCCGCCCCGTCCCACCGCACCGCCCGGCTACTCCCCCGCCCAGACCTCGGCCCGACCGAGGAGTGACACCCCACCGCCCCTGGGCGGCCCGCTGCCCGGGGCGTGCGGCCGCACGCCCCGGGCAGCGGCCAGCGGTCAGCGCGCGGCAGATCGGCTCGACGCTGCCGAAGCGGCCCAGGTACCCGTCGATGAACGTGACGAGCGCAGATGTGGTCGGTCGCGCTCGGCCGCGAAGAGACTCGCCGCGGCCTCGAGGATCTCGTTCGCGCGCTTCAGCTCGGCGGTCTCCTTCTTCACCGCCTTGATCTGCCCGAACTCCTCTGTCGCCGTCCCCGGGCGTTGCCCGGAGTCGACCTGGTCGCGCCGGACCCAGTTGCGCAGCGTCTCGGGCGAGCCGATGCCGAGTTTCTCCGCGACGGCCCGCAGCGCGGCGGACTCGTTCGGCTGGTCAGCGAGGACCTCGGCGACCACGCGCGCCGCACGACGGCGCAGCTCTGTCGGGTGGATCGAGTCTCCACCGAACCCGGGCAGTTCAGCGTGCGTCCGGCGCCCGGAACACCAGGTGGCACGAAGCGGGAACGAACGTCATACCCCGACACGCTCGAACGAGCCGACGGCAACCCCACGGCTCCCACTGCTCGTTGGAAGGAAGTGGCGGATGTCCTTCTCACTGCGGATGTGGGCGCGTTCGCAAGGTGGGGCGCGGCAAGGACGTCGAGGTGGCGGGCCTCAGTGACGTGACCCGGGCCGAACGCGAGCTCGGCTCAGGATGAGAAGGGTGGTTCGCCGTCCAGTTCGGAGTCAGGGCCGTCCGGGCCTGCGCATGTCCCCCGGTCGCGGAGAGTCCTGGCGGCATTGACAGTTGCTGGATTCGCGGCTGGTGCGGCTCCGTCGCGCTGGCCTGGAGTCTGTCCGGGCCCGGGCCCAACGAGGCGTTCACCCTGATGGGACAGGTACGAATCGGCGCCGCCAACCCTTCAGCGTCGGGGTCTTGCAGTGGTGCCGCAGAGTTCACCGAAGTCGACAAAGGGGCGATGGTGACTGTCTATGACTCGGCAGATCGGGTAGTCGCAACCGGGTCTTTGGGGCCCGGCGAGTACCACGACTCCGCCTGTGCGTTCCCAGTTGTGCTGCCCGGCGTACCAGGTGGCTCGAAGTCCTATTCGGTGCAAGTCCTTTGGCACGGAAAGACGGAGATCACGAACGAACTGGCACGGACGGGGAGCCTCGTCATCAGTCTTGCCAGTGCTCTGACCGGGAACCTTCACCGGATGGGCGCGGGTAGCCTACGCCGGTGAAGGTCTGTCCCCTCTGGCACATCAGCCACCAGAACGAACCGGCCCGGACGACGAGACGATTCACCTCGACGACGAGGTCGTGTTCATAGACGAGCAGGGCGGCGACGACGTCAAGTTGCTCGGCATCTACTCCTCCGAGGCCGCGGCCGAAGAGCGGATGCGCAGCGCGCGTCTCCTACCGGGCTTCGCTGACGAGCCCGACTGCTTCCGGATCGGAGAGTATGACCTCGATGAGGACGACTGGACCGAGGGCTTTGTCCCCGTGCCGATCTAGCTCCTCGAGTCAGTGACCCTGCAGCGGCGGGCCGTTCAGGCCGCTACGGTGAGCGCCCTTCCTCCCCGGCGGCGACCCTTCTCACTACGGACGCGGGCGCGTCCTCGCGCTGGGCGGTCAGGACGTCGGGGTGGCGGGCGTTGGCGTTGCGCCGGCGCAGGTAGGCGTGCAGAGCAAGGGCCTGAGCCGTGTGGTTCGGATGGTTCGCGTTCGCAAAGGGTGAAGCCGCAGCGGTCCGACGTGAGCCTCGCCCGGGTTGGCCCAGGACGCGTTGGTCGGGGTGAAGCACAGGTGGACGATCTCAGCGCGGCCAGGGTGTTCGCGGTCCCCTTGCGGCGGTGGTCGACGCCCTACAGGGGTGTCGTCGCCGACCGACCTCCGGGTAGCGTCGCTTCTCCGCTGCCCGAGCGCCCGGGCCTCGGCCACCACGGCGTCCACCAGCGGGGGGCCCGCCTTCAGGCCGCGGTGACCGTCGCGCAGGACCGTCCGTATGGAGGTACTCCGCTCCGTCCCACGTGGACACCTCCGGTGCGCGCGATGCGTAGCCGATGACGCAACCGTCGTTCGACTCCGCGACGAAGCATCGTTGCCGTGCGGCCTCCGTACCGAAGAGCAGTCGCTAGAGTCGCGAAGCCAGGTGACCAGACGACGACGCCGGCGCCCGCCTGAACGCACCGTTCACCAACCCGTCCTCCCACAACCAGCGGGCGCAAGGGTGAAGGGCCCCGACAGCTGTCGGGGCCCTTCACCCACGCACAGGAAGCGCCACCTGGCCGGGCGTTCGACTCCCGGCGCCTTCGGCCGGCCCATCCGCTGTCCGCGACGTGTCAGCCCAGAGCGATAGGCCCTTGCAACTTGTACAACTGACCGCCCGTGCTGGAGCCGTCCGGACTCGTCCCCGCAGGCGGCGGCGGGAACCCTGACCCCACGACGGGGGCCGATCCGGTCAGGAGGGATCGAGGAGCGATGACTTCCTCCCCCTCGACCACCACCTCGTCTTCGAGGCCCTGCTCGGCTGCCGCCTGAGCCAGGACCTCCGCGACTTCCTCCGGGCTCTGATCCTCGGAGGGAACGATGCGCACCACGTCGTCATTCACGATGCTCTCCAGCCGTCGAGGGCACCGAGGCGGCACCCATACCCAAAGTCACCAGCACATCACTCCCGGCCATCCCCGGCAGCACGAGCGAGCCCGTGCTTCACCCTCATGAGTGCTACCGACCCCATGGCGGGTGCCCAGGAAGCAAGATCGGCTGGTCCCACGATCGAGTGATCGGCGTCCCGAGGCCGCAACTGACGGTCGGTCACCCATCCGTGCCGCCGGGCTGCCGGTGGGCCTCTCGGCGGCCTCGGCCTGTTCGGCCAGGTGCGGTTGGTCAGGCCATGGGCCGGCCGTCGGCGAGGATCGCGACGGCCCCGGTGCGGTAGGCAGCGGTGAGTGACTCGAACCAGGCTCGTTGCAGCGGCTGCAGGTAGGGCTGCCATTCGGCGAAGGTCCGCCAGGCGAAGGCGTCGTGCTCCGTACTGAGCCGCACCGGGCGCCCGGAGGGCACCGGCGGGGCGGTGAGGCAGAAATCGACCACGGGCGGCCAGCCGTCGTCCGCTCTGCGGTAGTCGACCGCCAGCGGGCGCAGCGGGCCGTCGAGGCTGATGCCGGTTTCTTCCTCGAGTTCGCGTTTCGCGGTGGTTGCCGGTTCCTCTGCGAGGTCGCTCAGTCCGCCTGGGAGTTGCCACCAGGCGGGGTGGCCGGGGTATCCGCGGGCCTGGTGGAGCATCAGGACGCGGTCCTGGTCGTCGAGGAGGAGGACGCATGCGGAGGCGACGTGGCGCGGCAGCGTGTCCGCGAACGCGGCGGGTTCGCTCAGGGGCTGGGGAGTGGTCACCCGGAGGCTCTCCTTACGACTTGGCGCTACAGTGAAACGCCTTTGTTGCACCGAACTCCCATGATTTGCAGGGACTTTGACGGATCATCGGATTGAATCGGTCTCCTCCGCCCGACTGCCTGTCGAGGACTTCCGCCGCTGTCGCACCGCACCGGCTCTGAATCGCGATGGAATGGTTACGGCAGACGAGACGCACCGAGCCGATGCCGAACTGACCGGCCCCGGGGCGGCGGCGGGGCGGTCAGTTTCGGGGCCACCAGTAGGCGGCGTCCGGGACCGTCAGCCGCGGCTTCGGCGACGACCTGCTGCGCCACGCGACCGGCGGCCCGGGCCGCACACTGCACCGGGCTCTCGTCGTCCGCTCCGGAAGAGATCTCCTCGCGTCCGCACTGACTGTCGGGTCTTTCGGTGATCCCAAGTGGAAGGCGACCCGTGGCGGCGGAGACGGTGTCTTGGTGGAGCACAAGGTCGCTGCCGGAGCAGAGAATGGTGACGTCGAGCTCGCCACTGACCACGAGGCACTCGCCGGGAGCGTGGCCACCGTGATGAAGACGGTCGCGTGGACGGCGGAGAACGTCACGTCGATCAAGACGCCGACCTACAGCAGCTATGGAGTGAAGCACACCATGGAGGGCACGACCGGGCTGTATGTGACTTACGGCGTGTTCATCGCCGCCGCCCTGATCGTCGGCTACCCCTGCGAGTACGACCAGCCCAACGTGCCGTTCGGCATGAGCACCCGGTCGCTGAACCGGGCGAAGCGGAGGCGGGGAAGAGTGCGGGTGCCCGGTCGGCGACCGGGCACCCGCGAACTGCTGTCAGCCACTCGTCGCGCACGTGCAGGCCTCTGATGGGCCGGCTGTGCTCACGAATGCGGTTTCATCCCCAGGAGTTCCTGCTTGACCCGGACCGACTCGTCCGCACAGAGCGACCGCTCACTGCCGGCCGCTGCCAGGAGCAGCGCCGAAGCCGAGTTGGAGTCCCGGTAGCCCTGAGTCGCAAGCCAGTTCTCCGCGTTGAGCATGGGCTGTCCGGCACGCAGGATGGAGCACAGGCCGTTGCCGAGTGCGAGCAGCCGCTCGTCCGGGACATCCTTGAACTCCGGGTTCGCGTCGGCGAAGGCGATCCGGACCACGGCCAGGAACTCCCGCTCGGCCTCGGCGCTGGGCAGCGCGCTGGGCGTTGGGAGTGCGGTGGGCTGCTTGCTGGGCGGCGAGGCGAACGGGGACTGCTCCGGCGCTCGGGGCGGCTCCGGCAACGGCTGGGAGGGCAACGCGGCCTTCGAGTCGACGGCCTTGGCCTCGCCACCATTTCCGCCGCCGCTGTCCGTGCAGCCGGTAACGCCCAGCAGCAGCACCGCCCCAATCGCCGCCGCACTCGCCCGGACCTTGCCGTACTCCACGAAGGACCCCCATCCAATGATCGAATCGAACGCGAGTATGGCATCAAGGCACGCCCTGCGCTCAGCAATTCCATTGCCCTCCAACGCAAGTGACGAGCCGTCCGGTACGACCGTGGAGTGGGCCCGCACGCCCCGGGCGCCGCAGCCCGGGCAGCGGACGGTCGGGATCGCACGCGGCGACCCCGCCCAGCACCAGGTCACTCAGGGACGGTCACCTCGTGGTACGCGAGCGCGGCGGGGACGCTCTCGGTCACGACGAAGAGCTTGTCGGTCTGGGTCAATTCCAGCATCTGCCGGAACTGGATGCCGGGCGCCGCCAGCACGAGAGGAATGCCTTGGCGGTTGAGGCGGGCCCAGAGGAATTCCTTGAGACCGCTCGAGTCGCAGACCTGCAGGTCGGACAGGTCCAGCACCAACACCGGTGGCCGGGCCTCGATCTCCTCGGTCAGCGCGCGGCGCAGAGAGGGCCCGCTGTCGTAGTCCAACGCGCCGTGCAGGCACAGCACGCGGGCGGAGGTCGGGGTGCGCAGCAGAGTGACGTGGAACGCCGCCCCGGGGCCCTGCTCGGACACGGGGCGCCTCCTTCCTGACGGGGCAGTACCGCGGTCAGCATCCCACGGTGGCGGCAGGCCCGTGCCGGGCGGCCGGGATTGCAGGAATCCGACGCCCGCTGGGCACTGCGCCGGTCCGCCTCCGGCCGAGGATGTCACAGCACAGCGCAGTGCCCCCGGAGCCCGGCGTCGCCGCCCACCCGCCTCCCTCACCACCCCGACATCAACACCCGTACCCCACCACCCAACCGCGGGGCGGCTTGTGACGGCCCGTCGGTCCCGCCGCGGTGGGACCGTGACGGAACCGACGACCGAGCGTGCGCCGACCCCCGCTGCGGGCAGCGACTGCCCGACCCGGCCCGCACAGGACGCCTCGCCCTCCACCGCGGACAACCCTGCCGCCACGCCGCCCTGCGCCACCGCCGGCTGGCCCAACAGGCCCCGAAGCTCCAGGAGCGCCGGGAGCTGCTGGAGCGCAGCAACCCGGAACCGGCCACCGAGGTGGAGCAGTTGGAGTCAGTGGACGGCGAGCAGCCGACCCAGCTCGTCCACCACCCGGACGGGCCCCTGGTCCGTCGCAGGCGGCCAGGCACCCCCTCCCGGCCCGCGCCCGACCGGGCACGGGCCCCGCAGAAGCCGGCCGCCGACCCGGGGCGCGACAGGATCGGACCGCTTACCCCGCACCCCATGGCCCGCGGGAGGAGCGCCCACCCCGACCGCCACCTGTGGGTAGAGGTGGTGCTCCTCGCAATGGTGCACGCGTTCCGCTGTGCCGTTGGCGGCAGGGGTCAGCGGACGGCGCGGATGGGCAGGACGCTGATCGCGCCGAGGAGCACCAGGACGATCGCGGTGGCGAACAGCGAGCGGTAGCCGCCGAGCAGGCCGATCACTGCGGCGGCGACGGCAGGGGCGAGAGCCTGGGGCAGGGCGTTGGCGATGTTCAGCACGCCCATGTCCTTGGCCGCGTCGTCGGGTCGGGGCAGCACCTGGGTCATCAGCGCCGTGTCCACGGCCATGTACATCCCGAACGCGACGCCGGTGAGGACGGAGTAGGCGAACATCGACGCCTCGCTGCGCAGGACCAGCGGCAGTAGCAGGGCGAGCGCCATGCCGAGGCTGGCGGCGACGACGAAGGGCTTGCGTCGGCCGACCCGGTCCGACCAGGGGCCGGAGACCACGATCATCGCGATCATGCCGGGCAGCATGGCGAGGCTGAGCAGCGGCATCAGATCGTTGGCCTGGTCGCGGGTGAGGCCGATGTAGTCGTCCAGGACATACAGCTGGTAGGAGGAGACCGCGTAGTAGCCGAGGATCAGCAGGAAGCGGCCGAGGAACGCCCAGGCGAAGTCGGGGTGGGTGCGGGGGCTGACCCAGAAGCCGCGCAGGAAGTCGTTCCAGTGGAAGGGTTCGTGTCGGGTGTCGGTGGCGGAGGGTTCGCGGTTGAGGAGCAGGAAGACCGCGGTTCCGGCGATGACCAGGACGCCGAAGGCGGCGAAGCCGAGGCCCAGGGCGTTGGCGAAGGCCGCGGCAACGGCGGTGCCGGCGACGGCGCCGAGCATCTGGGCGAGGCCGGCGGCGGAGGAGAACAGGCCGCGCTTGTCGGCGGGAGCGCGGTCGGGGATGACGGCGGTGAGCGGGGCTTGGAGGCCGTTGAGGAAGATCTGGGCGAGGGTCCAGGCGACGCCGACCCACAGGAGGCTGTTGCCGACGCCGACGGCGATCAGGGAGAGCCCGCCGAGGAGCGCGCCGCCGGCCATCCAGGGGGCGCGGCGGCCGTAGCGGCTGCGGGTGCGGTCGGACAGGGCGCCGGAGACCGGGTTGGCGAGCATCGCGCCGACCGCGCCGACGGCGCTGATCACGCCGAGGGAGGTGGACTTGGAGTCGGGGGCGATGTCGGCGACCAGGTTGGCGAGCAGCACGGCGGGCACCGCGCCGTAGACCGCGTACAGGGCGGTGCTGTTGACCATCAGGCCGGTCAGCAGTCTTCGCTGTCCGGGTGTGCGGTACTCCGTGGCAGGGGCGGCCTGGGTGGGGGCGGCAGTCATGACGACCTCGTTGTCGGGGTGGGGGTGGGGCGGCTCAGCGGGGGCAGGCGTGGTGGTGACGGTGGGTCCGGAGGAAGCGCCAGGCGAGTTCGGTGGTGTCGATCTCGTGGCTGACCGCGCCCATCGGGCCGAGTCCGTGGGGGCTGCCGGGCCGGGTGTGGGGACCGGTGCCGGTCGCCGGGTACAGCTCGACGTCGCTGCCGCCGCGACCGGCGGCGCAGCCGAATCCCCGTCCCCTTTGCAGGCGGTGGGGGCGGTCAGGCCTGGAGCTGCGTGAGGAGGCGTTCCAGGTCTGCCGTGGTGATCGCGCCGCCGGCGAAGCTGACCAGGCGGCGGACGGGGATGGAGGCCATCATCTTGGCCATGTCGACTCCGAGGGTGTCGCCTCCGGTGTCCTGGGGGAAAGGCAGCAGGGCGGCGAGGGTCTCGGCGGCGCCGGGCAGGGCCATCGCCTCGCCGAGGGTGGAGTCCAGGGTCAGCGGCAGGTTCAGCGCGTCACCGGCGAGTTCGACGCTGGCGGTGGCCCGCGGGTCGCGGCTGGAGGCTGCGGCCGTCACCTCGTACGGGCCGCCCTCGACGATCCAGCGCTCGGCCCGGGTGTCCCAGTAGGCCAGTTCGGTGCGCGGCAGCAGCACGCTGACCCGCTCGCTCGCTCCGGGCTCCAGGGTGAGCACGGTGTGGCCCTTGAGTTCGCGCGGCGGGCGGACCACCGTCGAGTCAGGCTTGGCGACGTAGAACTGGACGACCTCGCGTCCGGCCCGCGCACCGGTGTTGGCGACCGTGACGGACGCCCGGATGCCCTCCGCGTCGGCGGTCAGCTCCAGGTCGCGGTAGGTGAATTCGGTGTAGGAAAGGCCGTGGCCGAACGGGAAGGTGACCGCGATGTCCCGGGCGTCGTACCAGCGGTAGCCGACGAACAGGCCCTCGCCGTAGGCGACGTGGCCGTGCTCGCCGGGGAAGTCCAGGTACGCCGGGGTGTCCTGGAGGCGGAGCGGGACGGTCTCGGTGAGTCGGCCGGACGGGTTGACGCGGCCGAACAGCACGTCGGCGAGGGCGCCGCCGGCCGCCTGGCCGAGCAGGGCGCCGTCGAGCAGGGCCGGGGCGGCCGTGGCGGGGGCCAGCCGCAGCACGCCGCCGTGGCTGAGCACCACGGCGGTGCGGGGCTGGGCGCGGACGACCTCGGCCAGCAGCTCCAGCTGCTCGGCGGGCAGTTCGATGTGCTCGCGGTCGAAGCCCTCGGACTCCTGGTGGGCGGCCAGGCCGAGGAAGACGACGGCGGTCTCGGCGGCGGCGGCCAGGGCGACAGCCTCGGCACGCAGCGCCGCGGCGTCGCCGGTGTGGTCGGTGGTGAAGCCGGGTGCGTGCGTCACCTCGGCGCCGCCGGCCAGGGCGCGGATCTCTTCCAGCGGGATGTCCAGGCGGGTGGGGTTCACGTGCGAGCTGCCGCCGCCCTGGTAGCGCGGAGTGGTGGCGAACGCGCCGAGCACGGCCAGCGGGCTGCCCGGGGTGAGCGGCAGTACCGGGGCGCCGTCGACGAGGTCGTTCTTCAGCAGGACCACGCAGTGCGCGGCGGTCCGGCGGGCCAGCGCGTGGTGCGCGTCGGGGTCGAACGCAGGGACGGGCAGGGTGCGTCCGGCCTCGGCGCGGGCGGCCAGCGCGATGCTCCGGGCGGCGGCGGTGGCGACGGATGCGGCGTCCAGCTCGCCGGCCTCGACGGCGGCGACCACCTGCGCGTCGGTGACGCCGCCGGTGCCGGGCATTTCCAGGTCGAGCCCGGCCGCGACCGCGGCGACCCGGTCCTGCACGGCGCCCCAGTCGCTGACCACCGCCCCCTCGAAGCCCCACTCGCCGCGCAGCACCTCGGTCAGCATCCAGCGGTTCTCGGCAGCGTAGGTGCCGTTGATCCGGTTGTAGGAGCACATCACCGTCCACGGCTGAGCCTGCTGGACGACCTGTTGGAAGGCCCGCAGGTAGATCTCGCGCAGCGGGCGGGCGGCGACGTCTGAGCTGGAGCGCATCCGGTCGTGCTCGGTGTTGTTGGCGGCGAAGTGCTTGAGCGAGGCGCCGACGCCGGTGCTCTGCAGGCCGCGCACCCAGGCGGTGGCGAGGGCGCCGGTCAGCTGCGGGTCCTCCGAGTAGTACTCGAAGTTGCGGCCGCAGCGCGGGTCCCGCTTGATGTTGACGCCCGGGCCCAGTAGCACGTCCACGCCCAGCGCCCGGCCCTCCGCGCCCAGGGCCCTCCCGACCTCGCCGACCAGCTCGGTGTCCCAGCTCTGGCCGAGGCCAACGGCGGGCGGGAAGCAGGTTGCCGGGCGGCTGGCCGCGATCCCCAGGTGGTCGGCGTCCCCGGCCTGGAGCCGCACGCCGTGCGGGCCGTCGGTCAGCGTGAGGACCGGGACGGGGCCCACGGCCTTGGTGGTCCAGAAGTCCGCGCCGCTGCCGAGCGCGGCGCGCTCCGCGAGCGGGAGGTCGGCGAGGACGGCGTCGGGAGCCGGGGCGGTGGGAGCGGGGTCGGGAGCGGTCACGGGTCTCTCCTCAAGGTGTGGGGGGGCGGCCGGGCGGCGGTTCGGCGCGCGGCCGTCCGGTCCCGGAGCGGCGGGCGCCCGCTACTGCCGGGTGCCCGCCGTTCCGCGGCCGGGCGCGCCCACGTCAGGTGGGGCGCGCCGAAACGGGTCGGCCCAGGTGCCGCCGAGGAGGGCGGCCACCGTGCCGAACGCGAAAACAGTACGACATTCGGTTTTTGGGTGACAAGGCATTCGGGCAGGTCACTTCGGGTCGCGGCCGGTGGCTCTGGGCGGTGGGGGGGTGGCGTAGAGTCGTCCGCATGGCTCGACCACGTGGCTCCTACGCGAAGGGCATCGCCAAGCGCGAGGAGATCCTCGACACCGCGCTGGAGATCGTCGCCCGGGACGGTTACAGCCGCGCCACCGTCCGCGAACTCGCCCAGGCCGTCGGCCTCAGCCAGACCGGCCTGCTGCACTACTTCGGCAGCAAGGAACAGCTCTTCATCGAGATCCTGCGCCGCCGCGACGCGGTCGACTTCCAAGTCGTCAGCGGCGAGGGTGCCTTGCCGGTCGACCTCGAACGCGCGCTGACCGACCTCCAGCGCCACAACGCCGAGGTCCCCGGGCTCGTCCAGCTCTTCTCCCGCCTCTCAGCAGAGGCGGTGGAGCCCGACCACCCCGCCCATGCCTACTTCCGCGACCGCTACCGCGAGGCCCGGACCAGCGGCGCCGAAGCCGTCCGCGAACGCCAGGCCGCAGGCGACCTCCCGGAAGGCATCGACGCCGACCGCCTCGCGGTGCTGCTGTTCGCCCTGATCGACGGGCTGCAGATGCAGTGGCAGTACGATCCCGAGATCGACATGGCCGAGCACCTGTCGTACTTCTGGAGCCTGCTGGGCCGGTGACACCCGGCGCACGGACCGTCGAACCGACGCACCGCCGGTCGTCAATGACGGCCTGCCGGGCCGTCAGCCCCCCTCGTTGCCGTCGCGCAGCAGGGCGAGCTGGTGCTCGACGGCCTCGGTGAGTCGCTTCTCGTCGTCGGTGGCGAGGAGGTCGAGCAGGGCGCCCCTCAGTACGGCCAGGGCCAGGGTGCGGCGGGCGGCACCGTCCTCGCTGTCGCGTTCGGCCGGCGACTGGAAGCCGGCCAGGACTTCGAGCCAGTCCTCCACTGTCGCCCGGGCGAACCCCGCCCAGGCCCCGTCGGGCTGGACGAGGGAGCGCGTGTACGCCTCGGCCCACAGCCGCAGCAGCGGCCGGTGCTCCTTCGCGGCGAGCCACGTCCAGACCCGCTCGACGGCGGGCACGAGTCCGGCCGGGCGATCGGGCTGCCGGACCCGGCCCAGGAGCGCCAGCTCGTCGGCACGGGCTCGCGCCAGCAGCGCCCGCAGCAGGCCGTCCTTGCTCTCGAAGAGGAAGAGCAGAACCCGCGGGCTGGAGCCGATGGCCTCGGCCAGCGGGCGCAGTGACAGGTCGGCCAGGCCATGGACCAGGGCGTACTCGTAGGCCGCTTCCAGCAGTTCGGTCTGCCGGGGGGAGGGGGTTGGCGCTTCCTGGGACATGCAGATACCTTAACTGAAACAACCGTTTCAGTGGTGTGGACAGCACGACTACGGGGCCAGGAGAGCAGCTCATGTCGCAACAAGACCAGAAGCAAGTCGTCGTACGCCGCGCCGCCCGCCCCGGCGACCTGGGATGGGTGGTGATGGCCCACGGCGAGGCATATGCCCAGCAGTTCGGCTGGAACACCGACTTCGAGGCACTGGTCGCCAAGATCGTCGCCGACTACGGCACCGAGCACGATCCGGCCCGCGAGGCGGGCTGGATCGCCGAGGTCGAAGGCCGACGCGTGGGCTGCATCTTCCTCGTCGCAGGCGACCAGCCGAAGGTGGCCAAGTTGCGGATCCTGCTCGTCACCCCGGAGGGCAGAGGCCTTCGCCTCGGGACGCGCCTGGTCGAGGAGTGCCTCTCCTTCGCCCGTGAGGCGGGCTACGAGCAGGTGACGCTGTGGACCAACGACGTACTGACGGCGGCGCGCAAGATCTACCAGAGCTTCGGCTTCACCCTCGCCGACGAGGAGCCCCACCACAGCTACGGCCACGATCTCGTCGGCCAGACCTGGACCCTCGACCTGCGCAACGGCGCGGCGGACAGCGACAGCTGACCGACGTGGCGACGCGAGGGAGCCGTCAGCCCGGCCTCCCCGGGAGCCGCCGACTGCACCCGTGCCGTAGGCCAGCCCCGGGAACACCGGCACAGCGGCTATTGGTGAGAACGATCACGACCGTCCAAGAGGGCATCTGATCTACGTTGCGGTCGGTCTGTCCCGGGCGAGTGACCGGACCGTCAGTCAGTCGTTTCAGGGCGCGTGACTCCTCGACGCGCGTATCGCAGTGCCGTGTCCGATGCCCGACAGTGACTGATCGAGCCGGTCTTCACAGCCTGGCGGGCTCACCGCGACGGTCCTGGTGTGGCGGCCCGGGTTCATGACCTGCGGGAGATCGTGAACGCGATCCTCTACGTCAACCGGACCGGCATCCCAGGGGAGTACCTGCCACACGACTTCCCGCCCTGCAACGGTCTACGACTACTGCGCGGAGCGGGAGGCGGAGGGCACCACGCAGCAGGTCCACGACCTGCTGCGCGTGACCGCACCCGCCGAGCTCTCGGTCGGGACCCGCAGCCGTCCGCGGCTCTCCTGGACGCCCAGAGCGTCAAGACCTCTGCAACGTCGGCGAAGCCGATCAGGGCATCGACGCGGCCAAGAAGATCAGGGACCGCAAGCGGCGCGTGGCCACAGACACCTTCGGCCTCCTGCTCGCCGTGATCACCACCGCACCATCGGTTCAGGACTCCACTGGCGGCAAGCAGAACCTCGCTGAGGTCGCCGCCGCCCAGCCGGCGGTGGCCAAGGCCTGGGTCGACGGCGGCTGCGACAGCAACGTCATCAACCATGGAGCGCTGGGTCGTTGAGCGGACATGCGGCTGGCTCATGCAGCACGGCCGACTCGCGCGCGACTACGAGGCACTGCCACAACGACCCCGCGCAACGATCCATTGGGCCGTGGCCAACAAGATGAGTCGCGAACTCACCGGCGAATCCACCCCAACCTGGCGAATCGACTCACTGCACCCGACGGACGTGCGCATCGCGATCGTCTGCGACGACCACTCGCCGCACCTGACGACGTAACGGTGCCAGCGGGTGGGCGCGTGGGAGGCGGCGGACAACGTCGAGCTCGCCTGCACCCCGACCAAGAGCTCCTGGCTCAGCCGGATCGAGGCCCAGTTCACCGCCCTGCGCTACTTCGCCCTCGACGGCGCCGCCCACCCCAGCCACAAGGCCCAGGGCAGCCTGATCCGCCGCTACTCAGCTACTGCTCACTGCCGTCGTCGAGTCCGGCGACAACTCTGAGGTCTGCTTCGGGGATGTCCAGGATCCCGGCGATCTGGCGGACCAGCAGCAAAGTCGGATTCTTCCCGCGACGGAGCACATGGATGGTGAGCGCCGACAGTCCGGCAGCCCTGGCCATGTCCCTGACTGGAATCCCGCGTAGGTCCATCAACCCCGCGAGAATCCGTCCGAACGGGTGCGGCTCCGACTCCCCCGCAGGGGCAACGGCCGGGCCGATCACCACGTCACCGATCTTGGCCTGGAAGCGGACCAGCCGGCTGCCCGTGAACCCGACCTTCGCGACGAACGGCAGGCTCTCACCGTTGCGGGAAACGACCGTTCCCGGGATCGACACCTCGGTGAACCGCATGGCGGGATCACAGAGGTGATCCCCGGTCTCTACAGGCCGTCCCGGCTCGACGTGATCGACCTTCCAGTCACGGTTCCACCACGCAAGGTCCTGCAGCACCTCGTTGAAGAAGGGCAGCAGGATTGTTATGTCCACCGGGTCCGGAGGATTCTTCTGCCCCACCCACAAGACGTCGGGCCAGTACCGCAGTGCCGCGATCACGTCCGCCGTCAGCGCACGGTTGGTAGCCTCCACGGCCGTCCTCTCCCCCGGTCGACGGAGCAGTGTCCCATGAACGGGCTCCGCCGAGTGATCGTCGCCGCTCGATTCAGAGTCCGCGCAGAAAGGTGCGGTGGTACCCAAACAGCGAGGCGGGTACTGGGCTCTGGCGATCACGGAGGTGCAACGCTCTGTGATCATGGATGTGAGTGCCTTTCTCAAGAGGAGCTAACACAAAGGCAGGTGCCAGGGTCTCTGGTGGCCGCCTACGATCGCCGGGTGGATCGACGCGTTCCCTCTGGACTCAGCCCCGTGGACAGCCACGCCCTGCGCTGCTTCGAGCGAGGCGACGACGAGCACGTTCGGAGCATTCGGCTCCACCCCGTGCATCCCGACCAGAACCTTGCCCTGTACATCGGCCGGATCGAGGCTGCCGGATGGCACCTTGAGGAACAGAGCTTCGGCGTCGACGGGCACTACCGGCGTTGCCGGATGCGCTTCGTCCGCCCAGCTGACTGATCAAGGAACGGGTTTGGAACCTGCGGTTCTCAGCACGCGGCGGTAGGTGATGACGCAGCAGGCCAGCTTGAGGAAGGCCTCGTGCATGTCGTCGCGGATGTCCCACCGGGTCCGTAACCGGCGGAAGCCGTGGATCCAGGCGTTCGTCCGCTCGACACCCATCGGACGGCGCCGAGTCCGGAGCCGTGTGGGACGCTGCGACGGGCGATCACCGGTTTGATCCCGCGTTTCCACAGCAGCCTGCGGTACTTGTCGTAGTCGTAGCCTCGGTCGGCGTAGCGCCGATCGGGGGCGGTTCCGTGGCCGGCCTCTCTTGCCTCGGATGCGCGGGACGGCGTCTACCAGGGGTAGTAGTTGGGTGACGTCGTGGCGGTTGCCGCCTGTCAGGGCGATGGCCAGTGGGGTTCCGTGTCCGTCGGTGATCACGTGGTGCTTCGAGCCGGGTCGGGCGCGGTCGACCGGGCTCGGTCCCGTTTTGGGCCGCCCCGACGGGCCTGGTGGTGAGAGCCGTCGATCACCGCCCGCGACCAGCCCAAGTCACCGGCCCGATGCAGCTCGGTCAGGAGCACCTGGTGCAGCCGGTCCCAGACCCCGGCCGCGTTCCAGTCCCGTAACCGGCGCCAGCAGGTCATGCCCGAGCCGAAGCCGAGCTCCTGCGGCAGCCATTCCCACTCGATCCCTGTGTGCAGCACGAACAAGATCCCCTGCAGGCACTTGCGGTCGTCCAACGGCAACCGCCCAGGGAACCGCGGACGCCGCTCACGCATCGGAAGCAGCGGCTCGATCCGCTCCCACAGGTCATCCGCCACCAACCACGGTGGCCCCATCCCCTTCCCCACGCAATGACCAACGACGGAGCAGAGCAGGGGACATGACCTCTGAGCGTCTTTGTGTTAACTCCTCTAAGTACACCCCTTCACTCGACGGCCACCGTCGCCTGCCATGCGCCCGGGCGCATGCCTGTCGCCTTCCGGAAGAACACGGAGAAGTTGGACGCGTCGGGGAAGCCGAGCGTGTTGGCGCAGGCGGCCGCGGTGAGGCGGTCGTGTGCGAGGAGCCGTTTGGCTTCCAGGACGATCCGATCGACGATGTACGCCTTCGCGGTGCGGCCGGTGACCTGCCGCACCGCTCTTGAGAGGGTGCGGGGCGCGTATCCCAGTGTCCGGGCGTAGTAGCCGGCGTCGTGATGTTCCCGGTAGTGCGCTTCGACGCTGGACCGGAACAGTCTGAACACCGGATTGATCGACCGCGCTTCGGCGTGCGGGGGCCGGAGCCGGGCGATGAGCGCGGAGAGCAGGATCTCGGGCAGCTCCGTCGAGCTATCCCCTGGTGGGGCGGATGCTTCGAGGAGGAGATGGTTGCGGGCGGTGTCGACGAACGGCCAGTCGGCGTCGGGAATGTTCCAGTGTGCGACCAGGTCCGGGGACCCGACGAGCTCCCGGGTGGCGTGGGTGACCGGCGCGGTCGGCACGAACAGCACGACGTGCCCAGCCACGCCGGCGATGTCATCCCATCGGTGCACAGCTCCAGGAGCGACCCACACCGCGGACCGCTCCTGGAGCGGGTGTCGGAGGAAGTCCACGGTGACGGATCCGTGCCCGGCATCGACGACGGCGAGGACGTGGAAGTCGGCACGCTGTGTCCCGCCGTCGTTCAGCTCGCGAAGGCGGTCGAACGTCATGGTTTCGACAGTGGCGGCACGGTGCCCGACGGGCTGGTAGGTCATCTGCCGGATCACAGTCATCTGTCCAGTTTCCACCATCAGGCGACCAGTCATGCCGATGCCCCGGCACAGCGGCAGAGATTCAATGAACACACAGAACAACCGTCCCAGAACCCTGATCGAGAGATTCACGATGAACACGACGCAGCAGCCGCTACTGCCCGCTTATGACCACCGGCCGGGGGCCGGACCGACCCTGGTGTTTCTGCACTACTGGGGTGGATCCGCCCGCACCTGGGACCTCGTCGTCGACCGCCTGGCGGGACGCGACATGCTCACTGTCGACTTCCGCGGGTGGAGTCGCTCGAGCAACCTGGCCGGCCCTTACACCCTCCGCCAACTCGCCGATGACACGCTCGCGGTGATCGCCGACGCGTGCGTCACCGACTACGTCCTCGTCGGACATTCCATGGGTGGCAAGGTCGCGCAGCTCATCGCGGCGACCCGGCCCGTCGGTCTCCGGGGAATCATCCTCGTCGGTTCCGGTCCGGCGAAGCCCGCCGCAGGGATCACTCCCGAGTACCGGGAAGGCCTTTCCCACGCCTACGACTCCGACGAGTCCGTCGCCGGCGCACGGGATCACATCCTCACCGCGACCGAGCTGCCTGAATCGATCAAGTCGCAGATCGCGACCGACTCGCGGGCCAGCACCGACGCCGCCCGCACGGAGTGGCCGCTGCGCGGCATCGCGGAGGACGTCTGCGAGCACACCCGGATGATCAGCGTCCCCGCCCTCATCGTCGCCGGGGAGAACGACCATGTCGAGCCCGTCGACGTGCTCGTCAACAACCTGGTGCCCTACCTCTCCGGAGCCGATTTCACGGTGATTCCGAACACGGGTCACCTGATCCCGCTGGAAGCTCCTGACGACCTCGCCGACGCAATCACGGCATTCGCACCAGCAGCCTGACCATCTGCGCGGCCTGAAAATCGACTTCGCCCCCGATCACCGGCGGGACGCCCCGCCGCGTGACGGTGCGAGGCCCAGGCCCGACCCTCCCGCGTTGATACGCACCCCAGCCAGACCTGCTTGCCGCGGCCGACCGGGGCGACAAGCAGGTCTGTCTCATCGCCCGGCGCCGTGCCGAGACACGCTCAGCAGGTGGGCCCTTGTTCATGGACTACCTGTAAGCCTGTGACGTCGAGGGTCTGCTGTCGCTCTACGAGCCGAGCAGCGACGACTTGACCGCCTCGTGGCCCGGGGACGTCTGCGAACCAAGTTCGAGCCCGCGGCTTGGCCACGTGCCCTCGGACCTGATCGTCGTGGACACCAGCCGACGAGCAGCGCGAGTAGTTCTCCTGCCCGGAGCCGTGACCACGATTCACATCACTCATTGGGGAGACCTGTGCCTGTGCTGCCATCGTGGCTGACCGACCCGCTCTGGGACCTATTGGCGTCCCTGCTGCCCGAGCGGCCGGAGTACCACCCGGACCATCCGCTGGGCTGCCACCGCCCGCGCATCAGCGACCGGATCATCTTCGACTAAATGCTGCAACTCCTGCGCTTCGGCTGCTCCTACCACGCGATCGCCGACACAACCTGCTCGGCCACCACGATCCGCAACCGCCCCAACGAGTGGATACGACTCGGCGTCTTCGCCAGGTTCAAGCAGATCGCGCTGGAGTCCTACGACCGAATCGTCGGCCTCGTCACCGGTCGACCGCGGCAAACAGGGCCTGAAACGCTCAGGCATGACGGACGGATACGGCATTCCCCTGGGCCGCGTCCTGGCCGGTGCCAACCGCCACGACTCCCCGTTGCTCGCCCCGACCCTGGACCGTCCGGACGACCTGGGGCCGTCACCCGACGACATCATCGTGCACCTGGACGCCGGCTACGGCCGCTGAGCAGGCGGCGCGAGAGGACCGATAGCGGGACCAGGGATGCGCACGTCCCCATGGGCGCCCTCACGATCCAGAGGTTAGTGCCGGCTCAGGAGGCGCCGATGGCTTCCAGTGTCTGAAGGATCTTCTCGGTGACCGCTTTGCCCGAGAAGGGGTTCTGGCCCGTGACGAGTCGGCCGTCCGCGACGGCGTAGGGCCGCATCGGGATCTTCCCGCGGACGTAGTGGGCGCCGCGTTCGCGCAGTTCGTCCTCCAGGAGGAAAGGAACGCGGTCTTTGACGCGGGCGACGCTTTCTTCGATGGTCGCGAAGCCCGTGACGGTGCGGCCGTGGACCAGAAGCGACCCGTCCGCGAGGGTGACGTTCAGCAGTCCGCAGGCACCGTGGCAGACGGAGGAGACGATGCCACCGCTCTCCCAGATCGCCCGAGCGGCGCGCTGGAGCGGGGCGCTGTCGGGGAAGTCCCACATCACGCCGTGGCCGCCGGTGTAGAAGATCGCTGCGTAGTCGTCCGGATCGATGTCGGCGGCGGCGGGAGTGTTCTGGAGGCGGGCCATGAAGGCCGGGTTGTCGAGATGGCGGCGGGTGATCTGGTCCACCGTGATCCGGGTCAGGCTGCGCGGGTCGAGGGGGATGTCTCCGCCGGCGGGGCTGACGAGGTCTACCTCGTACTCTCCTGCGGTGACGCCGTCGTAGAAGTGCACCAACTCCGAGAGCCACAGTCCGGTGGGGTGACTGTCCGCACCATAGGTGGCCTGATTCGTCACCACGGCGAGAAGCTTCTTCTTCATCCTTGCTCTCCCGCTCTCCGGGCGGCCGCACCGACGTCCGGTCTCGGGACCGCACTCCAAGTCTGACGGACATCGTCGCGACTTCCCCGTCGGCCGGCCGTGTCCGCTGCGCCGCCTGGAGGGTGTCTCTATGTCCGTACAACGGCTGACCAGCGGCCTTGCAAGTGAGCACGCCACGTGCGTGATCACTGATCGTGGGTCCGCGACTGCTCTACTTGATCTCCTGCCGCATGCTCGGCCGGCTGACCCTGCTGGGCCGGTCGTCCGCCACAGACCACAGCCCACCGAGCAGGAAATCCGCACCGTCCGGCAGGCGTGGGCCGTCGCCAGCACCGATGCCGCCTGAGACCCCGAATCCGTCAGAACGTCGAAAGTCGAGTTACCGATCTCGCCTGGACGCTGTCGCGGAGGGCACTGACACTGTCGTGATGGCGCTCCTTGAATTGAGTCTCCCCATCCGGCGCTCTGGGGTTGGCCAGACCTGCTCGCCTCGATTCCCCATGGTGTCAAACTGGCCCACCGCCCACTGACAGGCCAACACCATCACCACCTGAGGCTGCGGAGTCTGCACAACCCGCGGCCCCCTCCCCGCCCCAACCCACCCCGCTCACCTGGACCGAACCCGAACTCAGCCCGACCCGGCCCTCACGGCAGGGCCCGCGGCAAGGGCGGGGAGCGGCCGGGGCATCAGGGGACCGCACCGGCTGCCCTCCAACCGGCGACGGGAAGTTCAGGAGTTGATCGGCCGGCCGGCGGCGTCGGAGTCGCCTGTCTGCTCAACCTGCTCCGGCGCCTCCTCGCGCCTGTCCCCTGCCAGCGTGGGCAGCCGGCCGCACGCGGTGCGGCGGGAGTTGAAGGCGACTGGATCAGTCGGGCCAGCTCCTGCGCGGCGGCGCGCGGAGTAGCCTCGGAGATGTCCGGAGCATTTCGGATCCCGGTACCGTTCCGGCTTCGTTCTGGGCAGTCCGGGCAGCCCCCCGGGGGGTGTGCCCGGGGACGGGAACGGTGACCACCGTGACCCCTCGCACTCCGCAGCCGGCAGGCCACAGCCTCACGGTCGCCGACGCCATGGACCCCTTCGACTACCAGATTGCCGATGACAGCACCGCCGAACAGGCCGACGACGCGCTGCGCGGCGCCCACGTCGACTACATGCCCGTTCGCGGCCACGACGGCCGCTGCGAGGGGCTTGTCACTCGCGCCGGCCTGCATCCCTTCCTCCCGCTCCCAGGCTCGACCGAGCGGATCGCCGTCGGCGCCACCGCGCACCAGCAGGGCCCGTTCGCCTGGCCGACCCTGGACCTGCTGCTGGCCGCCCGCGTCATGCGCATCAGGCGCTGGGTCGTCTGGCCCGTCATCGACGACGACGGCTACCTGCTCGGCATCCTGACCGCGACCCGCGCCGCGGGCGTCATCGCCGCCCCGCCTGCCTGACGCCGCACCGAACACTCCCCCTACGGATCGTCACAGCACAGCGGAGCACTCGAAGGAGGAAGAAGCACCCGGCCACCGCCCCGGTCGCTCGGCGGGGCTCCGGAGTACTCACGGTATGTCGCCCGCTGCGCACCCGGCGGCCACACACGCTGAACGCCCCCCGGAACTACGCGCCCGGCGGAACCTCGCACCACTCGGCTGCATTCGCCGCACAGTGGTGACCATGCTGAATCGAGTAGCCGTCCTGTCCGACATTCACGGAGTCCTGCCGGCCCTGGAGGCAGTACTCGCCGAACCAGACGTCAGCATCGCCGATCGCATCGTGCTCACCGGCGACATCACCGCCGGCCCGCAACCGACCCAGGTCCTCGACCTGCTGACCAGCCTCGGCGACCGCGTTGTCTGGATCAGCGGCAACGCCGACCGCGAACTCCTCGAATACCGCCGCGGACAACGCGACACGATCCCCGACCCGATCGCCCCCTGGGCAGCAGAACAGCTTCGCGAGGACCATCTCGACCTTCTCAGCTCGCTTCCACGAACACTCTCCCTGCCTGTGAGCGGCCTGGGAAAGGTGCTGTTCTGCCATGCCACCCCTCGCGACGACGAGGAGGTCGTCCTGGTCGACTCCCGCCTCGACCGCTGGGAGGAAGTCTTCGCCGGACTCGACGCCGACGTCCGCACCGTGGTCTGCGGCCACACCCACATGCCGTTCGTCCGCCTCGCCCACGGCCGACTCGTGATCAACCCCGGCAGCATCGGCATGCCATACGGACGAACCGGAGCACACTGGGCCCTCCTGGGTCCGGGCATCGAACTCCGCACCACACACTTCGACCTCCAAGCCGCAGCCACCCGGCTCAGCCAGGACTCGTCCTACCCCGACATCACCGCCTGGGCCGACTACTTCCTGCACGCCCGCGCGACCGACGTCGACGCCCTCACAGCCTTCGCACCACGGGACGGACGCGACGACAGCCCGTGACACCCGCCTCCCACCCACGACAGCGGGCAGCCGACCACCGACCACACGATCAACCACGCCTCGACGGCGACGGCAGACAGCTGAGGCGGCGCCACCTCCCTTCCCCCAGCGAGGAAAGATGACCGGGATCGCAGCGGCAGCAGTTCCCTCCGGGTCGTCGCTGCCTACGGAGCCGAGCCACCGATGTTCCGCCCGGCCGCCGGCGGGTTGAGCTTGATCGCCGGTGTGTTTTGGGAGCCGCGCCCATCGGGTGATGTTGCGTCACGGGCGGTCGTGTCCCGGGGTGTTGTCGTCGGGGTGGTGGACATCGGTCGATGGCGCGGTGGTCCGGGTCCGTATCCCTGACCAACTCCCCCGTTCCTTTCGACGCTGCCCCGTGTGACCTGGACCGGCGTGATCCGCTTCTTCGACCACTCCGAGGCGGCGCGTCTGGAGAGCACCACGGGCTGCCGGAGGGGAGCACCACGGCGGCGGCCCCACGCGCTGGCCACGACCTTCACCACGACAACGGTCCGGGCGGACGAGTCCGTGGTGGACCTGATCCGCCGGACCCGGGCCTACTGTCCGGTCCTGCTCGTGACCGTCAACTGGTCCGAGAAAGCCCCAGCCGACCGGTTCGCCCCGCAGCCGACGTTCCCGGCGCCGCAAGGACTGCTCCGGTGGGGCAGTTCCGAGCAGGAGATCGAACTCGTCTGGCGGACCGGCGCAGCCGACCCGTCCGACTGGCCCGTACTCGTCCGAGACGACGTCACCAGCGAGTGGCAGCAGTTCGACTGCGGCGTGGGCGAGTTCCTCGCCCGGCTGCTCACCGATGTCGCTCTCGGCTTCCCATCGAGCTACCTCCTGGACGAACGCTCCTTCGAGAGCTGGGACCGCTGACCCCGTCTGCCGCCGGTCACCGGTCGGTGGCCCAGCCGCCTCCGGTGGACGCCGGCCGGTCCGGCGGGCGGCGGGGACGATCAGCGCGGGGTGGCCTTCGGGCGTCAACAACCGCCAGGGCGGCCTGCCCTCCGGGCCGGGGATGATGATCATCTCCATGCCGGTGCAGTTGCCCCGTCCGGGGTGCCGGCTCCGCTGCCCATGGGTCAACACCATCGAGCACGAAGAAACGCCGAAACGGCCTGACGTGCGGTCAGGAGCCAGGGGAGAGTGATCTTCGGACCTGCCGTGGGCCGGACCGGGGCCCGGTGGCGACCGCAACTCAGAGATGGATCAGTTCCGTTGGGCTTCGCCGGAGACGGGCTGTCCGGACCGCTCGGATTGCCGCTGGGTCGGGCACCTGGTCACCAGCGTGATCGCGGCCCAGGTGATCAGCGATTCGCAGTGCTGGACTAGCCGTTCGAAGTTCCGCGCGTGCCGGCGGGCGTGCACCGCAAAGGCGTGGGTGTGCTCGATCTCCCGGCCCCGCGGCAGGACCACCACGCCCTCCGCGTCCACGCCGCCGTCGGTGAGGCTTCCTCCCTCCCGGAATGACTCACCGGCCTCGGAACGGATCTCCGAAACCGGTGACAGCACGACCGGCTCTGCACCACTGGCGGCAGGGACGACAACCGCAGAGTGTCGGGCGGCCCGGCAGGCGGGGCAGCAGACGGAACGTCAGGCGGGAAGCCAGGTGGTCCTCGGTCCGCCGCGGGGCCCGGGGACCGGGGTTCCGGCCACGCAGGGGCTGAGCCCGCACAAGGTGGTCGACTCCCCGCTCCGCTCGGTGGCGCGCTCCTGTTCGGCCGCTCTCCCACCCGAGGGCTCCGGCCGGTACCCGGGATGCCCACGGAGAGGTGGTCGGCGCAGCCTGCCTGTGGACGAAGCGGAGCCGAGCAGGCGAACGCCAGACCGTCCAATGGCGGCCTCCTCCCGTGCGGGGAGGGGCGTTCAGCAGAACCAGCCGTCCTGTACCCAGCCGTGCCGGTTGATGTCGCCGTAGGCGAAGCCGTACACCCAGCCGCTCTGGACGCGTTCGACCGTGAACGTCTGACCGGTGTACAGGGTGCCCGTCCAGGCGCCGCCCGGTGCGGTGCGGACGTAGAGGTCCTGGGCGCAGACGGTCTCGCGGCGCCCGACCGTGCCGTTGGCCGCCGCGGCGGTGCCGGCGGCGGCCACCGCCGCCGTCACGAGGACGCAGACGCCGGCGGCGGCACGCAGGAGGGTGCGGGATGCGGTCACGGGAGTGCTCCTTCGTCGGGTGCGGGCCGGAGAGGGGGATGAGTGAGTGCGTGCCGGGGCCTCACCAGGAGCCGTACCCTCCCAGGCACTCGTTGCGGACGTAGCCCCAGTCGCCCTTGCCGAAGTCGAACGTCGCCGCCCAGCCGTTGTAGACCGGGTGCACGCCCCTGGTGTGGCCGACCTTGTTGCCGTAGCCGAGCACCCGGACCAGCCCCACCGGCCCCGACGCACTGTCGTAGTTGGCGTAGAAGCTCGCGCTCTGGCAGACGATGACGGCGTGTTCGGGTGCCACGACTGCCTCGCCGGTGCCGGCGGGCAGGACGACGGCCGCCACAGCGGCCACTCCCGTCAGCGCGCGTGCCACGGACATTCGCATGATCGGCTCCTCTGGTCGTCAGAACTGCGTGGCGGGGCGAGCGACGTGCTACGGCGGTGCGCAGGCATGGCGAAGCACGGACAGGACGGGTCGGCGCCCGGCACGGGACACCAGAATGACGTGTCCGGGCCAGAAATGGGAGGGGGCGGCCGCCGGCGAGTCCGGGCGCGGCCTGAACGGCCTGCCGGCGCACGGAACAGCCGATCGACGCGCCGCGCGGCAGGCCAGAACCCGGGCGTAGGCATCTGGTGGCGCGGTCCGGGCGTCCGAGCTCTCGGCCGGACCTGGTCCTGCTGTTCAGCGGGGCGGCGGACAGGGTCTCCAGGAGGGCGGTCTGTTGGGTCGTCAGCTTGCCGTCGCGCGGGCCTCGGCCTGCCTTGGCAGCCGTGCGCCCGGGCCGGAAGACGGGGCGGGGTGGGGGTGATGGCACTCACCCGATCTTCGGAGAGGACCATCGACGCCGGTGCCCCACGGGCCTTCGGGCTCATCACAGCGCGGGCGAACCCGCGTCGGTCGCCACGACCTCGTCGTGCGGAGGACGGACCTGGAGGCTCGATCGCTTCGCACGACCTGCGAGTGCCCGATCCCGAACTCGCACAGGTCGCCCGCCGCTCCCGGGGGCAGGCGGAGTGCGGCGATCAGGGACAGCCGGACGCGGATCGGCCGTGCACGCTCTACGGCAACCCGGCGGTCCGTGGACTCCGATGATCGAACAGTGCGGGTTTGGCGGAGTGGCCCGGGTATTTCCGCCCTCAGTAATACCTGGTCAACACCGCCGCAGCGGCCCACAGTTCGCAGAATGAATCTCCGTACCAAGAAGACTCTGGGCACGTTGGTCAGGGGCGCGATCGTCCTCGCCTTCTGGACCGTCTTCGATCTGGCCAGGGGCAGGCATTTGGGTTTCAACCCGGTCTTCTTCGCCATGGTGGCCGTGTACGTGGCGTTCGCCGGATACACGTGGTGGTGGTACGGCGACTTCCCCAAGGCCGTGGCCATGCGCGCGAAAACGGAGGCCAGAAGGGCGGGAACGTGGCGGCACTGGAGCGGGAGGCCGATGGACTGAAGAGGTCATTTCAGAATGCTCGCGAGAGCCGCCGGAGGCGGACGATCGAGCGGGCAGGTTCGAGCAGTCCCTGGTGAAGGTCGGCCCGATGCCCGTAGCGGATGCGCAAGCGCTTGAACGGGTGCAGCAGGGCGAATGTGCGCTCCACACCCAGCGCACTTTGCCGAGCCCGGAGCCGTGGGCGATTCCGCGTCAGGCGATCATCGGCTTGATGCCCGCGTTTCCACAGCTGGGTGCGGTACTGGTCGACGTCGTGGCCACGGTCGGCGTATAGGCGCCTGGGTCTGCGGCGGGGCCGCCTGCGCAGGCCCCGGGCCGGTGGGACCGCGTCCAGCATTGGAGCCGGGTGACGTCGTGCCGGTTGCCGCCAATGTGCGTGACGGCCAGCGGGGTGCCCTGGCGGTCGACGATCAGATGGTGCTTGGAGCACGGGCGGGCACGGGCGACAAGCGAGGGGCCGACGGGATCCCCCGTTGAGGGCCCGGGCGTGCGAGCCGTTTACGGCACAGTCGTCCAGGCCCAGCAAGTTCGACGCAGTTCGGTCAACAGAACGGCGTGCAGGCGATGCCGGTCGCCTTCCTCGGTCCAGTCCGGCAGTCTCCGCCAGGCCGTCACGCCGGAGCAACCCACGACCACAATCGGCACGTCCTGCCAGGAATCGCCCTTGCCTCACTTCCGCATCAGTCACGGCAGCGGACCGCGCCGCGACCGCTCGGGGCGACCGTCTCGATGCGTTCACCGGGCGCGCAAGCGCGGACGTCGGACGAAAACCCACTCGGACCGCTGCGCGGTCGGGGCCTCCCATCGGGGACTCCCCCAGTCACCCCCTGCTCTCCCCTGAACCACCCCTGATAACAGCCGAGTTGACGGTGCCGCCGAGCTACGGTCATGCCTCGTGAACCGACGAGCCTTCCTCACTCTCGCAGCCCTCTCCGGCCTGGCCGGCACGGCGGGCCTGGCCTCCGGCTGCAGCTCGGGCCCCAGGGGGTCCGACCGACACCCCGCTGCGCCGCTCGACCTGTCCGTCCCGCTGCGGATCCCGCCGCTGCTGCACCCCGAACCGGACGCCGACGGCGTGCGGCGCTATGAACTGACCATGCTCGCCGGCAGCTCCGAGCTCCTCCCGGGGAGGCCGACCGCGACCTGGGGCTTCAACGGGCCCTACCTCGGCCCCACCCTGCGGGCGAGCCGCGGCGACCGGGTCGCGGTGACCGTCCGCAACACCCTCCCTGAGGCAAGCACCGTGCACTGGCACGGCATGCGCCTGCCCGCCGCGATGGACGGCGGCCCGCACCAGCCGGTCGCCCCCGGCGAAACCTGGTCCCCGACCTGGACGGTCGACCAGCCCGCCGCCACCACCTGGTACCACCCCCACCCGCACGGAGCCACCGCAGGTCACGTCTACCGCGGCCTGGCCGGCCTGTTCCTCCTCGACGACGACCACGAGACCGCACTGCCCACCGCCTACGGCGTCGACGACGTCCCGCTGATCCTGCAGGACAAGAAGTTCACCGCAGACGGCGCCCTCGACGGCGACCCGCTCCGCGGCACCTTCGGCATCCTCGGCGACCACGTCCTGGTCAACGGGACCTTCAACCCGCGCTTCGACGTCACCACCGAACGCGTCCGGCTGCGCGTGCTCAACGGCTCCAACGCCCGCCTCTACCACCTGGCCTTCTCCGACCACCGCAGTTTCCACGTGGTCGCCACCGACGGCGGACTGCTCGCCGCACCCGTCGCGACCGACACCCTCGCGCTGAGCCCCGGCGAACGCGCCGAGATCGTCGTCGCCTTCGCCCCCGACGACAACGTCGTGCTGCGCACCGTCGACGACGGCACCGACCTCGCCGCGGGCGACCTCGACCTGATCCGCTTCACCGCCACCAACCGCCCCTCCCCCTCCCCCGCCCTGCCCGCCGCCCTCTCGGCGTTCACCCCGATCACCGTGCCGGCCGGCGCGAAAGTGCGCCGCTTCACCTTGAACGGGCACGACGCGATCAACGGACAGCCGATGGACATGTCCCGGATCGACGAAGTCGTCCCCGCCGGGGCCGTCGAGATATGGGAGATCCGGAACAACGTGTACTCCCACAACTTCCACATCCACGAAGTCGGGTTCCAACTCCTGGACAGCAACGGCACACCGGCCCCCGGATACGCGGGCGGACCCAAGGACACCGTCTTCGTCCCGGGCAAGAGCACCGTCCGCCTCGCTGTCCGCTTCGGCACGACCACCAACCCGGCCGCGCCCTACATGTACCACTGCCACATCCTGCGACACGAGGACTCCGGCATGATGGGCCAGTTCGTCCTGGTCGAACCAGGCACCGAGGACACCGTTCCGCGCACCCTGCCCACCCCGGCCTCACACGGGCACTGAACGCCCGACCGGACGGGGCGCAGCAAGCCGGGCCGCGGGCGGCAAGGCAGTCCGGAGACCGGTCGGTGCGCGGCACCGGGTGGTCGGCCCGCGGCTCCGCCTCGGTCTGCGGGCCACGACCGCCGGTGACCCGTCCGACCGACGTCTGATCGGTCTCAGCAGAATCTGACCGTCGCCGCCACGCCACCCTCGCCCACCGCCCCCGGATGGGCGGCCGACGGTCCTGCGCAACGGGTCCACGCGAGTACCGGCACCCGTTGTGGCTCCCCCGTACAGCTTCCGGATCGAGTAGCCGACATTGCGAACGGTGTTGAAGACCGCGTACGCCACGCGCGCCATCGCTGCCAGGTCCATTGGCAGGCCGGCCGGAAGCGCCGTGCCGGCACGGGCGGCGTCGGCCGCGAGCCGCCGCAGAGGGCGGAGGAGAACCGAGCGCATCGCAGATCCCTGAGTCGTCGTCATACGTCTCTGACGTCGCGCACTCTGCCGGGCGGTCACCTGGCCGGACGTCACACCCCAGGACGCTCCTCCGACTCGTACGCCGGTACTGCAGCACCGCCCGACAAGCCTGGCACACCCGTGCACGGGGCCGGGGCAGCACGGCCTGCGGCAGGCGTGCGGAGTGCGCCGGGGCAGCCCCGGGTCGACGGCGCCGCCGCCCAGGGGCGGGCAGGTTACGTGGGGTGGCACCGGGTAGCCGGTGTACCGGAGCACTCGAGAAGGGGAGTGAACGATGGCCTCGCACCGCGAACCCGCACCCGAACCCGCACCCGCACCCGCACCCGCACCCGCACCCGACGACCGGGCCCGACCGGACGCCCAGGGCGACCGCCGCTACGGCGACCGGGCCGCCGACGTACGTCCGGCCAGGGAGCACGACCCGGACACGAACGGTCCTCAGGACGGCTACGACGCGACTGCCGACGCCGCCGCGCGCACCGGCGGACCGGAGCCCGACGATCAGACCGCCGTTGGGCGGCAGGAGCGGCGGTGAGTGCGGTGCAACAGGCCGAGCGGTACATCGTCACCCTGCCCGGCGTTCCGGGCGCCCACCGCGAGGCGGAGACCGTCACCGTCTCCCGGCTCGGCCGGCTCGGCCCCAACGGGCTGGACCTGTACACGGACGCCGGCAACAGTCTGACGGTGGAGATCACCCACGAGACCGCCCGCCCGGTCCCCGGCACCGGCGCCGACGACCTCCCGCCGGTGCTGCACGCCCACCCCCTGCCCTGACCACCGCCGACGCAGGGCTGTCCGTCTCAGGCCGACTCGCTGTACGCCGGGTCGGCCTTCCCGTCCGGCAGCGACCGGATCACCCCGCCCTCGTCGAGGGGCTCCAGGTCCGGTCGGACACCGCGCTCGACCTGGCACGGACCAACTGACGCTGCGTCACGAACCGGCCCGGGCAACGTTCGAGCGGATCGTCGCCGTTCGTCTCACCGAATCAGGCAAGTACTCCCCGTAGCTGAGGCCCCGCCGTCCCGTCGGCAGCACAGCTGGCAGCACAGCCGCACAATCGGCCGCGGCACCGACCCACCGGAGGAAAACAGGCCATGGAAGAAGCGGAAGAACCGGAAGCCGTCGTGAGCGCGGTGGGCTGGGCCCGGACCCTGCCCCTGTCCAGCAGCATCCAGGCGGGCCGCGCCTGGACCCGCCGCCACCTGGACGAACTCGGCTGGACCGAACACGCCGCCCAGAGCGCCGACGCCGTCATCGTCACCGTCTCCGAACTCCTCACCAACGCCCACCGGCACGCACACAGCAACGCGAACCTCGTCCTCACCTGGGACGGCTCCTGCCTGTACGTCAGCGTCCACGACCACTCCACCCGCCTGCCGCACCCACGCGAAGCCTCCACCGACGCCACCTCCGGCCGCGGCATGGCCCTGATCGACGCCCTCGCCGACGACTGGAACGCCCACACCGACGGGCACGGCAAAACCGTCACCGCCCGCTTCCACCCCCACCCCACTCCCTGACCGACCGGGCGTTCGACTCGGGACTCCGGTGGTCAGGATCCGTCCTGCACAGGCCCGAGAGGGGTCGTCCGGGGCACCCGAACGCGACGCGGTGCGAGTGGCCGAGTAGCCCAACCCGCACCCCGTGCCCGAACGCCCCTCGCACCCCAACCACAAACCCCCGGCCCAACGACCGCCCCAGACCCCACAGCGCCCCCGGAAGCCTCGGGCGGAGGCCCGGAGACCTGGTGGTCGGCGCCTGGCACGTCAGCCGGATCGAGGGGCAGGCCAATGACCTGACGTTCCACCTGGACGGCAAGCCGGTCGCCCGGTCACGCGAGGAACGCGAGGAGTTGGTTCGAATACGGTGTGCACCGCCGAGTGGGGCACCGGTGCATCCGCTGCCCCCTCGGTCCGGCCGGGGGCGGGCGGTGCGCCGTGGCGCTTGCGGTCAGCCGTCGACGCGGACGACGGCCGGGGGCGCGTAGCGGCCGGTGAGGATGGCGGGGGTGGGCAGGTACTGGCGCAGGATGAGGCGGAACAGGACGCCCGCTTCGGTGGTGGGCAGCCAGTTGCTCTCCTTGTCGGGGCCCGGGTTCTCGCGCTGGAGGTAGAGGGTCAGGGAGCCGTCCGGGCCGTAGGCGAGGTTCTTGGTGAGGCTGCCGAGGTGGTACCGGCCGATCGGGTTCTCGACGAGGAAGCCCTGCGGGTTGAGGTACATGGTCACCGACCAGAACGCGTTCACCGGCGGGAAGTCGTCGGGGCCGAAGCGCAGTTCGTAGCGGTGCTCTCCCGAGAGCGGGTTGCCGTCGCCGTCGAGGATGGCGCCGATGTAGTAGGCCTCCTTCGCGCTGTTGGCGAGCAGGCCGAGCTGGGCGATCTCCAGCCGGGAGAAGTAGTCGGTGCCCCAGTCGCCGATGGTCTCGACGTCGACCATCACCCAGCCGTTTCGGGACGGCCCGGCGAAGGGCATGTCCGCGTACAGGTCGTGCAGTCCGTCGGCGACGGCCCGCCGCAGCCCGTCCACGGCCGCGGGGTGCAGGCCGGCGGGGTCGAAGGGGCGGTGCGGGGCGATGCCGATGCGGGCGAGCAGGCCGAGGACGCCGGCGTCGGCGGTCGGCGGGGGGCTCGCGCTCAGGCAGTCGGCGAGCATCCGGTAGAAGTCCAGCGGATCGCCGCTCTCAGTCCGCCAGTCGCGGGCCCGCGGATTGGCTGAGGGGTCGGGCGCGGGGGCGGCCGGGTCGGCGGGGCGCAGGGCGATCCGCTTCTGGAGGGAGACGGCGGCGGGGACGTCGTCGTCGAGGATCGTGACGCGGGCGAGCAGGCACACCAGGGGGGTGGGGGCGGTGATGACCCGGGTGATGCCGTCGGGGACGGTGCCGCGCCAGCCCGGCCCGGCCAGCAGGTAGTCGCCTCCGGTGGTGTCGCCCGTGCGGGTGCCGACGTAGGCGAAGCTGTTGGTGTACATGTCCAGGAGCTGGACGGTGAAGTAGCGGTCGGCGACCGGCGGGACGGTGAGGACGACCGCGCCCGCGGACAGGTCCACGAAGGTGCGCGAGTACGGGGCGTCGACGATCGGCGTGACGAAGTAGGTGTCCTTCGGCTCCGCGCGGCGCGGGGTGTGGTGGATCTCGTTGATCGCGCCGAGGTGCGTGGCGGCGGTGGTGTCGACGTGCCACTCCCACAGGCTGCGGTGCATCTCCAGGAGCGGGAAGCCGTACCGGAACGCCGCCATGCCCAGCCAGTGGCCCTCGTCGGCCCGGGCCTTCTCGTGGGCGGCGGCGATCTGCTGCTTCAACGTCTGCGCGTCCATGCAGACTCCGTTCCGGTGCACCAGCGGGGACATGGGGTCCTCCCACGCTCATCGCTCCCGGGTGGCCCCGCAACCGCGCTCCCAGGCACGGCTGCCGGATGCGGGCGTGTTCACCCGTTCGGCCGGGGCGTCGTGCGGTCGCCAGGAAGAGTGGGGAGGCTCGTGGCTACCGCCTACCTGGCGGGGGTGGACCGGGTCCCGGGGGCGAGGAGGCAGCGGTGGGCGACGCCGTCGGACGGATGCCGGCGTCGGCCGTGGGCAGCGCCATCAGCCCGCTGCCGCTCATCGCCGTGCTGCTGATGCCGGCCGTCGGCGGCAGGGTCAACCGCACCGCGTTCGTGCTGGGTCGGGTGGTCACGCTCGGGGTGGTCACCGCCGCGGTCGCCCTCCTCGGCTCGGGCGCCGGCGCGGACGACGCGGGCACGCCGGCCCGCTGGACGTGCTGGCTCGAGTTCGCGCCCGGCCCGCTCATCCTGCTCATGGGCGCCCGGCAGTGGAAGGACCGGCCCCGGGAGGGGCGGGAGCACGCGCTGCCCGGCCGGGCCGCCGGACTCGCGGCTCTCCTCTCCGGTGCCAGCCCGAAGAACCTCGTCGTGGCCGTCGGCGGCGGGGCCTCCGTCGCGAGCATCACCGCGAGCGGCGGCGGCAAGGCGGTGGCGGGCGTCCTGTCCGTGGTGGTCGGTTCCGCGTGCGTCCTGCTGACACTGCTGGTGTACGTCCTCGACGGCGAACGGTCGGCCGCGGTGCTGGGTGACCGGAAGACCTGGGTGGGCGGGCACGACTGCGCCATCATGACGGTGGCGCTCGCCGTCCTGGGCGGCAAGTACCAGGGGGACGCGATCGGCGGACTCACCTCGTGAGGCCGGCAGCCCTGCGGGCCCGGCTGCGGGGGGTGGGCCGGCCGAAGGCCTCGGACGTCTCAGCCGGTCTGGTGACCGGCCTCTTCTCCATCCCGGAGGGCATGGCGTACGCGGCGATCGGCGGCTTCAACCCGGTCTCCGGCATCTACGCCGGCGTCGTTCCCACCCTGCTGGGCTCCCTCTTCTCCCGCACCGTGCTGATGGTCACCACCCTCACCTCGGCCCTCGCCCTGACCTCGCAGAGCGTCGTCAAGGAGGCCGGGCTCGACGCCCTGGACGGGGGCAACATCGCCACCCTGGCCGTGCTGGCCGGGGTGGTCATGCTCCTCCTCGGCGTGCTGCGGCTCGGGGTGGTCATGTCGTTCGTCTCCAACGCGGTGATGACCGGGTTCTCCACCGGCATCGCACTGCAGATCGTCACCGGCTCGCTCAAGGACGCCACGGGCTACCAGCCGGCCGGCCACAACAAGCTCCGCCAGCTCGGCGACTGGATCGTCCACATCGGGGACTGGCAGCCGGCGGCGGTCCTCACCGCACTCGCGGCGGTCGCCGTCTGGGCCCTGGTGCGCCTCGTGCCGCGACTGAAGCCGGTCGCCGTCCTGGTCGCCCTGCTCGTGGTCAGCATGGCCGTCGGATTCCTCGGCACCCAGGTGGAACTGGCGGGCGACATCGCCCCGATCCCCGGCGCCCTGCCCGCCTTCACCGCCCCCGACCCGTCGGCCGTCGGCGCGCTGCTGCCCGGCGCCTTCGCCGTCGCCCTCGTCGGCCTCGCCCAGGCCGCCTCCATCGGGCCCAGCGTGCCCAACCCCGACGGCACCAGGTCCTCCGTCAACGGCGACTTCGTCGCCCAGGGCCTCGGCAACATCGGCGGCGGCCTGTTCGGGGCCCTGCCCACCGGTGGCTCGATGTCCCGCACCGGCGTCGCCGTCAGCGCGGGCGCCCGCACCCGGTGGACCGGGGTCTTCGCCGCGCTGTGGCTCGCGCTGCTCGTCCTCACCCTCGGCTCGCTCGCCGAACGCATCCCGATGCCGGTGATCGGCGGCCTGATCATCGTCATCGGCTGCGAGCTGGTGGTCGGCCGCCTCCCGGACATCGCCCTCGTGCTGCGCACCTCCCCGCTGTCGGCCACGGCGATGACCGCCACCTTTCTGGCCACCACCCAGCTTCCGCTCCAGCAGGCCATCGTCATCGGAGCGGTCCTCTCGCTCCTGCTGTACTGCGGGCAGGCGGCCCGCCGGAGCCGGCTCCACCGACTGGAGCAGGACGGCGAGGGCCGGTGGCTGATCTCCGACGCCCCGGCCCGGATCGAACCCGGCACCGTCACCGTCCTGCTCTACGACGGCGTCTCGCTGTTCGCCGAGACGCCCCGGATCGACGAACAGTGGCCCGACACCACCGGCGCGCGCGGCGCGGCCGTCGTCCTGGGCCTGCGCGGTGTCCCCGACGTCCCCTCCTCAGCCGTACTGAAACTGCTACGACGCTACGCACGCGACCTTCGCGCCCACGGCGGCCGCCTCTACCTGGCGGGCGTCGAACCCCGTCTCCGGGCCGTCCTCCACCGCACCGGCCTCACCGCGGAACTGGGCGAGGACGCCGTCCTGCCCCCCAC
This sequence comes from Streptomyces sp. TLI_171, assembly GCF_003610255.1. Taxonomy (GTDB): domain Bacteria; phylum Actinomycetota; class Actinomycetes; order Streptomycetales; family Streptomycetaceae; genus Kitasatospora. The sequence continues at coordinate 235,607 of NZ_RAPS01000002.1, forward strand.
CAGCGACATCTTCGGCTCGCAGCAGGAAGCCACGGCCCGCGCGGCGCGGTGGGTCGAGGAGGCCTCGCGCGGCGAACAGCACGGCTGACGTCCCGGCACGGAGGCAGGCAGCGGCACCGCCCACCCGATTCGCCGGGTGGGGTTCCGGGCCGCACGGGCAGCGGGCGGGTGGCTCGGGACGGGCTCGCGCGCCACTGCGGTCACCCGTTCGGCCGCTCACGATGGCCCGCCCTTGAACGCGCCGCGAGGGTGGTGAGCACGGCACGGCCGCCGCCCGCATCGCGCGCGGCGGCCGCGGGAGCACGCGGGAAGGGGACGTGGTGGCGGATCAGGTGGACTTCGAGGGCGGGTACCCCACGACGGAGAGTGCGCGGGCCGCGCTGGAGCGCCGCGACCGGCGGCGGGCGGTGGAGGCCTACCGGTTCTTCTACCCGACGGTCTCGCTGGAGGGCATCTTCCAGGGCACCCGGGACGCCGGCGCCGTGGACAACGAGACCGCGCTGCTGTTCATCGCCCGACCGCACCACCTCGGGTTCACCCTGAACTCCGACACCCCCTACTCCGGCGGCATCCTGGACCTGCGCAGGAGCGGACCGATGGTGGTCGACCTGCCGCCGGGGCCGCTGATCGGCCTGGTCGACGACCACCACTTCCGTTGGATCACCGACGTCGGCCTGCCCGGGGCGTACGGCCCCGGGGGCGGCAAGCACCTGCTGCTGCCGCCCGGCTACGACGGGCCCGTGCCCGACGAGGGCTACGAGGTCGTCCGCAGCGACACCTGGACGGTGTTCTGCGCGCTGCGCGCGCTGCCGCTGGGCGGCGACGTGGACGGCGCCAAGGAACTGCTCGCCTCGGTGCGCTTCTACCCGCTGGCCCGGGCCGGGAGCCCGCCGCCGTACACCTTCACCGACTACAGCGACCGGGCCATCGACTGCACCTGCCTGCGATGGGAGGACAACCTGGAGTTCTGGCGCGTCCTGCACGCGGTCATCGACTCCGAACCCGCAGTCGAGGAACTGCGCCCGATGCTCGGCCTGCTCGCCGAACTCGGCATCGAGGCCGGCAAACCGTTCACCCCCGACGAGCGGATGGCCCGGGTGCTGGCCGAGGCCGCCCGCGAGGGCCGCGACGAGATGCTGGTCTCCGCCTTCGCCTCCGACCGCCCCGACCGCGTGGTCTGGCCCGACCGCGCCTGGGAGTGGGCCGGTCTGCGCCCCGAGAACGGCGCCTTCGAACGCGAGGGATCCCTCGACGTCGAGGCCAAGGACCGCTGGTTCGTCCAGGCCATCGTCGCCTCGCCCGCGATGTTCCGCCGCGCCGTCGGCCAGGGCTCGCTGTACTGGCTCGGCCTGCGCGACGCGACCGGCGCCTACCTCGACGGCGGCCGCACCTACCGGCTCACGGTTCCGCTGCCCGTCCCCGCCGGCCTGTTCTGGTCCGTCACCGCCTACGACGCCCGGACCCGCTCCGAGGTCGACGCCGACCAGGGCCGGGCAGCCCTGCGCTCACTGTTCGACAAGCTCGGCCCCGACGGCGCCGACACCGTCGACCTCTACTTCGGCCCCACCGAACCGGACGGCGCCGACGGCCGCTGGATCCAGACCGTGCCCGGCCGGGGCTGGTTCACCTACTTCCGCATCTACGGCCCCGAACAGGCCGCCTTCGACGGCACCTGGAAGCCCGGCGACCTCCAGCCCGTCACCTCGTAGGGGCACCACCGGGCCGACGTGCCCGGCGGCGCCCAGGAGCGTTCCCGGGCCCATGGTCCCCGTGCCGTCATGGCCTTCTGCCCGGCTCCGCGCACCATCCGAGCAGGCACACTGGGGAGACGGAGTTCCACGCCCCGACTCCCCGTGATGCGGGGCACGACCAGGATCCAGGAGGGGACGGTGCCGGTGACCGGCGTGTTCTCGCGGTTGCCGCTGCCACGTTCCGCCCGTGGCGCCCTGCTGCTCAGCATCGTCCTGGCCGTCGGTCTGGGAGCGGTGGACGTGCTCATCGCGGTGCAGGTCCGCACCGGGCTGACTCCCCAGGGCGACCGGGTCGCCTCGGCCGGCCGCTCCATCGGGGAACTGCTCACCGTCGTCCGCGCAGCGGACGACCGCGTCGAGGCCACGCCCCCCGCGTCGCCGAGCGCCGTCCCCGACGACCTGGCGCCCCGGGCCCGCGCCCTCACAGACGAGATCGTCGACGACGCCGCAGCGGTGGGCCTGGAGGCCGATGCCACCGCCCTGAACTCCGCCGTCGACACCTGGACCATCACGGCGACCGCCACCCGGCCGGTGTACGCCGCCGCCGACCGCCTGAACGCCGACCTCGACCGTCACCGGGACGACCTGCGCCGCAGCGCGGCCGACGCGCACAACACCCTGTTCGTCCTGCACTGCACCTGCGTCACCGTCCTGCTGCTGCTGCTCAGCGGCGTCGCCTGGACCATGTGGCGGCGCATCGTCCGCCCCCTCGCTGACCTGGAAGAACACCTCGCTCGCACCACCACCGGCACCACCGGCGCCGCACTGTCCTCGTGCCGCACCGAGCCCTGGCTGCGCGGCGTGTGGGGCGAGGCGGAACGGACCCTGCTCCTGCTCAAGGAGTCCCGGCACTCGGCTGCCAAGGCCGACGAGGCGCTGCGCACCGACGCGGCCACCACCTACGGCCTGCACCGCGTCCTCACCGCCCAGGATCGGCCCGGCCCGGGAGTCTGTGCGTACGGCGCCGTCCTGGCCGCCGAGGGCGTCATCGCGGGCGACTACATCGAGACGCTCGCCCTCCCCGACGGCCGCACCGCCCTGCTCCAGGGGGACGTGGCCGGCCACGGCGTCCGGGCGGGCCTGCTCGCCGCGCAGGCCAAGAGCGCCGTGGTCGCCGCGCTGCGCCTGGGCCGCCCGCCCGGTGTCGCCGCCGCGGCGGCCTGGTCGGTGCTCGCGCAAGAGGAGGAGCGGTTCACCACCCTCGTCATCGCGATCCTCGACCCCATCGAGCAGCGCGTCGTCTGGCTGAACGCCGGCCACGAGGTCGTCCTGGTCCGGGAGGCGGGCGGGCGCGTGCAGGCGCTGGAGACCACCGGGCCGGTGATCGGCTCGTTCGTCACCGACCCCGAACACGAGTGGCAAGTCCGGGAACGGGCCTTCGGCCCCGGCGACGTCCTGGTCCTGGCCACCGACGGCCTCACCGAGGCCCGCGACGGCTCCGGCACCATGCTCGGCCCCGACGCCGTCACCGACCTGCTCGCCCGCACCGACCCGACCCCGGAGGACACGGTCCGGGCGCTGTACACCGCGGTCGAGGCCCACGGGGCCGACTGGGAGCGCGACGACGTGACCGTGCTCGCCGCCGCCCTCGCCACCGGCCGGTGAACCGTGCCCCCGCGATCGCCCGAACGTCAGGCGGTGCCCGGTTCACCTGTGCGGGCTGAGGACCGGACAGCCGGGGGCGGTGCCCGGGCGTTCAGGCCGGGCCTCGGGCACCGCCGGATGCGACCATGGAGGGAATTGGTCGACCACGGGAGGCGTCCATGAGCCGCACGTACTACTTCCACCTCGAGTACGCCGGCAACTCCCTCACTGCCACCGTGACCCTCGGCACGGTCCGTGAGCTCTCCCTGCTGGTCAACGGCCACGAGGCCGCGAACGAGCGCCTGCACGGCCACCACGGCGAGACGCACGTGCTCCGAACGGTGCTGCCGGGCGACCCACCCGGCGAGGCGTCGGTCGAAGTGACGCTACCCGGCCCGCTGCGCGGCGAACCGCAGTGCATCCTCGTCGCGCCCGGCCGACGGCTGCCCATGCCGCAGCGCCCGATGCCGCACGACGCCCGGCCGACCGAAGCGTCCTGGTACGGCTGAGCCGGTCCGCCCCGGACAGGTGATCTGGCCGCCCGCGGGCGTCGGCCGGCGCGTCGTTGCTGCGGAGTCCGGCGCGACCGCCGTGGTGAGGTCGTTGCCGGCCGGGAAAAGCGTCCGGATGGCGATGCGCGGAGGAGTGGGGTCACCTGGCGGGGCGCCGCAGGGGGCCGGTCCGGTGCTCACACCCGTGCACCCTGGACGTGATGCGGCTCGGCGAGCAGCCCGTAGATCACCAGCACGGACATGAGCATGGTGAACAGCGACCAGTAGGGGAAGGCCGAGATGAACATCATCTGACCCACCAGGCAGACGGAGGCCAGCACGATGCCGGTGATCCGGGCCGCCCTGACTCCCAGCAGCACTCCCAGGCTGACGAGTGCCTGTGCAATGCCCGTGGCGACCCAGATCCAGCCCCATGCGGTGTAGTTGAAGATCAGGAGGCGGTTGCCGTGGTTGGCAGTCGTCTCGTAGTAGCCGTGGTCGAGGATCGCGACGAAACCGTTGACGAGGTCGAAGAGTCCGCTCAGCATCAGGAGGATCCCGGCGAAGGTCACCCAGTGCGAGCGCTCCGCCGGTGGAACGTCTGTCGTGGAATTCGGAGGTTGCGGCAACATGGATCCCATCAGAGTCAGCCGCGCACCGAGGCGCAAGGCGTCGTGAGCCGTTGGTATCACGCAGCGGGAACGGCGATGGGGCAGGCCCTCGGGACCGGGCCGGAGCCGTTGTCCCTCCCGCCGGTGCGCAGTCGCCGAGTTTCTCGCCGCTCGACCCGGGCTCCTCGGCGAACAGGCCGACGTGGTTGGCATCGGTGGGCATCACTCGAAGGTGTAGCGCGGGGCTGAGTGGCCGGCCCGCGCCAGCGCACCGACGTTAGACGAGGGATCCTGTGGCAGTGGCTGCGGCAGAAGCTGGGCTCACCAGTTGGCGGTGATCCCTGGAGCACGGGCGGGCAGGGGTCGGTCGGGCGGGTGGACCAGGTAGACGACGCCGCCGCCGGACAGCCAGACCCGTTCGAATTCGCCGCGCGGGTAGGTGCGGCGGACCGCGTCGTCGGTCGGGGAGAGCGGGTCGTTGACGACCACGTCGCCGTGGACGGTGAAGCCGCGCACCACCATGATGTTGCCGGCCGCGGCGTAGCCGCCGAGCTCGCTGCTGCGCGCCGCCTGCGCGGTGGCCACGGGGATGCCCGCGAGGACGAAGCGTTCCAGTTCGGTCAGTGAGCGCAGCCGGGTGACCAGGCCGAGGAGGCCGTACCTGGCGGGGTAGGCGGCGTTGAACGCCCAGTTGCCGCAACCGCGGTAGGCGTAGTCGTAGACGGCTCTGGCGGTGAAGTCGACGTCCGGGGCAGGGTCCTGGGGGTCGAGCCAGCGCAGTTCCTCACGGGAGGGACCGCGGCCGAAGTAGGCGGTGAGCATCGCGGTGCAGGCCGGGCCCGCCCAGGCCTCGCCACCCCCGTCGTACTGCGGGCAGTGCCCGGTGTGCACCTCCTGCGAGCGCTGCGGCACGTCCAGGACGGTGCCCCAGGCTCCGCCGGGGCCGCTGGTGGGCCGGGGCGGCCCGGCGGGCGGCGTGCGGGAGGCCAGGACCGAGAGGGAGTGCAGGGTCGGCCTGGTGTCCTCCGCGGCGGTCCCGGACGGGGGTTCGCCGTCCTCGGCGCGCAGCAGCACAGCTCGGACCTGGAAGGCGGACACCGGGCGGCCGGGTGCGGCGGTGAAGGTGTCGACCTCGACGGTGCCGAAGGCGTCGGCCTGCCCGGGAACGGTGGTGCGGTGGACGACCTCGTCGCCGGGGGCCCAGCGGGCCATGGTGAACCAGCCGGACTCGGCTCCGGCCGCGTCGCGCACTCGCAGGTCGACCGTCAGCCGGGTGCCGACCGGTCCGGTCACCGTCCAGGACGGCACCAGGTCGTGGGCCCCGGCCGCACCGTCGGGGTCGAGGCCGACCGGGGTCCAGGGGGAGGTCCAGCGGGTGTGCTGCCACGTCCTGGGGCGGTGGCCGAACGGGTCGGCGTACGGTTCGGAGCCGATCGCCGCGTCCCAGACCAGGGCGGTGCGTCCGGGGAACGCGGGGGCGGCGGCGGTGGGGCGGAGCCCTTCGGGGGTTCCGCCGGCGAACCGGTCGGCGTCGTCCCAGCGGTGCAGTGCGGCCGTGCCGTGCTCCGGTGCGGTGCCGGTGGGCCGCGGGCGGGAGGTGGGCCCGCCCGCGGTGTGCCCTGTCATCGTGCTGTCCTGGCTCTCTGGCCGTCGGGCCGGTCGTGGGGGCCGACGGCCGGGCCGTCGGCCCCCACGCTACCGGCCTCAGCTGCCGGTCGGAACGGGTGCCCAGCTCGGTACGAGCTGGACGTCGTCGGCGTTGACGAACATGAACCGCTGGCCGAACTGCACCTGGTAGTACACGTTGCTTCCGCGGACCACGGTGTGGTCGGCCTGGTCGAAGGTGGTGGCGTAGTAGTACTCCCCGTGGACGGCCCCGCCGAGGGAGTACCGCTGGCCGGGGAGCAGCTGGTAGGGCAGCGGGGAGATCGCCTGCGGGTTGATGCCGGCGGGGTAGGCGGTGGCTTCAGGGTAGGCGCGGCCGTACACCGGCACGGAGGTGCGGCCGGGCTTGGCGACCACCGTCAGGCCGAGTGCGGGCAGGGCGGTCGGCGCGGCGGCCGGGTTGCGGAACCAGCCCTTCTGCCCGAGGTACCAGATCGCGGTCCAGTCGCCGGAGCGGTCGGCGACGGCGTACTGCTGGCCGGTGCTGACCCGGGCCGCGTGGTTGTACACCGACCAGTCGCCGGGGGCGGGGCGGATGCCGATGTCGGTGACCAGCGCGGCGTCGTCGCGCGGCGCGGTGCGCAGGGTGATCGAGGCGGAGCCGTGCACGGGGCACGGGTCGGCCGGGGTGTCGCCGCAGTAGTACGGCTCGGTGTTGGCGTCGTAGTCGGGGTCGATGGTGACGAGGCCGGCGGTCCTGGCGTCGCCGACGCCCTTGAAGGGGCGGCCGAGCAGGGCGAAGTAGTGGTCCCAGTCCCAGTACGGGCCGGGGTCCTGGTGCATGCCGGGGATGCTGCCGGCGGTGCTGCCGGGGACGTCGTCGTGGCCGACGACGTGCGCGCGGTCCAGCGGGATGCCGTACTTGCCGGCGAGGTACCGCACCAGTTTCGCGGAGTTGCGGTACATCGCCTCGGTGTACCACTGGCCGCCCTGGGCGAGGAAGCCCTCGTGCTCGATGCCGACGGACTTGGCGTTGACGTACCAGTTCCCGGCGTGCCAGGCCGCGTCCTTGGGGTTGACGTGGTTGGCGACGTGGCCGTCGGCGGAGCGGATCGTGTAGTGCCAGGAGACGTACGTCGGGTCCTGGACCAGTTTCAGGGTGGGGTCGTAGAGGGTCTCGGTGTCGTGGATGACGATGTAGTCGATCTTCTGGTTGAACGGCCGGTCGGACAGGTCGTGGTTGCCGTAGTCGCCGGGGTCGGCGGAGAGCTGCTGGTAGGGGGCGGGGATCCACTCGCAGCCGAGGGCGGCGGGGCAGTCCGCGCCGTCCGCGGTGTGCCGCAGGTGCAGGCGGGCCAACTGGTCGGTGCGCGGGGCGATCCGGGCCGGCGCGAGGGTGATCGGCCCGCCTCCGGCGTCGGTCTGCCGGGTCTGGCCCTCGGAGATCACCTCGAACACGCCGTCGGCGAACTGGCGGGCGGTGGCCTCGTCGTCCGCGCCGGAGTAGCGGGCCACCGCGCCGTACCAGGCGGCGGGGTCGGCGGAGGCGGCCTCGCCGAGCGCGGCCTGGTGGGCGGCGAGCAGGGCGGCGCCGCCGCGGATGTTCGCGGCCGGGTCGCTCCTGAGCTGCTCGGGGGCGGCGCCGGTCAGCCGGGCGGCTTCCGGCAGGGTCTCCAGCCGGGGGGCGGGGTCGTCGGTCGGTGCGGCCGGCGGCGCGGACCGGAGCAGCGGGGCGTCGTCCTTGCCCCGGGCGTCCTCGCTGCCCCCGCTGTGGTGCGGGAGGGCGGCGAGCGCGCCGCGGGCGTCGGTGAGGTGCATCGGGCCGTAGCCCGCGTCGGTGCTGGGGGCGCCGAGGTGGGCGTCCCAGCGGGTCTCCAGGTAGGAGACGCCGAGCAGCACCGGGAGCGGGACGCGGTACTCGGCGGCGGCCGCGGCGAAGGCGGCGGCGCGCGCACCGCCGGGAGCGGCTTCGGCCGCTCGGGCCTGGGGGGCGACGGCGAGGGCGGGCAGCAGGGCGGCCGCGGCCGCCAGCGCGGTGCGGCGCGCGGACCGGGCGGACGGGCGGGACGGATGTGGCATGAGGGCGATGCTCCTTGTCACGGGGATGACGGGTCGGGGCGGAGCAGCGGTCCGCGCGCGGGGGCGGGACCGGTGGTGCGGGCGCCGGCTCCCGGACGGGGCGGCGTCCTGTCAGGGGACCTTGCCGGTGGCGGTGTCCCCGGGCGATGGGACCTGCGCGGGCAGCGGGAAGTGGCAGGCCGTCGGGTGGTCGGTGTCGGGCCGCACGGTCAGTGCGGGCTCCTCCTGGGCGCAGCGCTCCCGGGCCTGCGGGCAGCGGGTGCGGAAGCGGCAGCCGGACGGCGGGTCGGCCGGGGAGGGCAGGTCGCCCTCCAGCAGGGCGACCTGCGCGCCGCGCAGGGTGGGGTCGGGTACCGGCACCGCCGCCAGCAGGGCCTGGGTGTAGGGGTGCTGGGGCGAGCCGTACACCTGCTCGCGGGTGCCGGTCTCGACGATCCGCCCGAGGTACATGACGGCGACCCGGTCGCAGAGGTACTGCACCACCGCGAGGTCGTGGGCGATGAACAGGCAGGCCAGGCCGAGGCGTTCACGCAGGTCGGCGAGGAGGTTGAGGACCTGGGCCTGCACCGAGACGTCGAGCGCGGAGACCGGTTCGTCGCACAGCAGCAGTTCCGGACCGAGCGCGAGCGCCCGGGCGATGCCGACCCGCTGGCGCTGCCCGCCGGAGAGCTGGTGCGGGTAGCGGTCGGCGTGGGCCGGGTCCAGGCCGACCAGGCGCAGGAGTTCGGCGACCCTGGCCGGGCGCTGCTTCCGGGGCAGGGCCTCTGGGTGGATGGCGAGCGGCTCGGCGACGATCCGGCCGATCGTCATCCGGGGGTCGAGCGAGGAGTACGGGTCCTGGAGGACGATCTGCACGCGGCGGCGCAGCGCGTGCAACTGCCGCCGGTCCAGGGCGAACAGGTCCTGCCCGTCGACCTCGACGGTGCCGGCGCTCGGGCGTTCCACGCCCATGAGGACGGAGGCCAGCGTCGACTTGCCGCAGCCGGACTCGCCGACCAGGCCGAGCGTCTCGCCGCGACGGAGTTCCAGGTCGACGCCGTCGACGGCCCGCACGGCGCCCCCGCTGCGGCGGCGGAACGGGCCGCGGCCGAGCGGATAGTGCTTGGCGAGGCCCCGAACCCGCAGGAGGGGCCGGTCCGGTTCCGGCGGGCTCGGGTCGGCCGCCGTGGGGACGTCGGTGCCGGTGCTCACGCTCGTCCTCCCGTGGCCAGGAGCTCGTCGGTGAAGTGGCAGGCGCTGCGACGCCCGTCGGCTGCCGCGCCGACCGGCAGCAGCGCGGGCCGTTCGCCGGCGCAGCGCGCCCGGGCGACGGCGCAGCGCGGGTGGAAGGCGCAGCCGGACGGCAGGTGTGCCAGGTCCGGCGGGGTGCCGGGGACGGGCACCAGCCGTTCGCTCGGGCGGTCCAGGCGGGGGACGGACTCCAGCAGCCCGCGGGTGTAGGGGTGGGCCGGGGCGGCGTACAGCCGGGGGGCGTCGGACTCCTCGACGGCGCGGCCGGCGTACATCACGGTGATCCGGTCGGCTACGGAGGCGACCACGCCGAGGTCGTGGGTGATCAGCAGCAGGCCCATGCGGGTCTCCCGCTGGAGGTCGGTGAGCAGCTGCATGATCTGGGCCTGGACGGTGACGTCGAGGGCGGTGGTCGGTTCGTCGGCGATGACGACCTCCGGGTCGAGGGCCAGCGCCATGGCGATCACGACGCGTTGACGCATGCCGCCGGAGAACTGGTGCGGGTAGTCGTCGACCCGGCGGGCGGCGGCGGGGATGCGGACCCGGTCCATCAGTTCGACGGCCCGGGCCCGGGCTTCCCGGCGGTTCAGACCGCGGTGGACGCGGAACATCTCGCCGATCTGGTGGCCGACGGTCAGCACGGGGTTGAGCGCGGACAGCGCGTCCTGGAAGACCATGGCGATGCGGGTGCCGCGGACCTTGCGGTGCTCGGCGTCGGAGAGCTGCAGCAGGTCGCGGCCGTGGAGGCGGACGGCGCCGCGGGTGACCAGGGCGGGCGGGGTCGGCAGCAGACCCATGACGGCCTGGGCGGCCACCGACTTGCCGGAGCCGGACTCGCCGAGCAGGGCGAGGGTCTCCCCGGGGTGCAGGGTGTAGCCGAGGCCGTTGACGGCCCGGACGGTGCCGCGCGGGGTTCGGAACTCCACGTGCAGGTCGTCCACTTCCAGCAGCGGGGGCGCGGGCGGGGGCGTGGCGGACACGGGGGCGCTCACCTCAGCTTCGGGTCGTAGGCGTCGCGGACCGCGTCACCGAGCAGGATGAAGCTCAGCACGGTGGCCGACAGGAACAGGGCGGGGAAGGCCAGCAGGTGCGGGTGGTCGAGGAAGTAGCTCTGCGCGGTGTTGAGTTGCAGGCCCCAGCTGACGGCCGGGTACTGCAGTCCGACGCCGAGGAAGTCGAGGGTCGCCTCGCCGGAGATGACGTTGCCGACGTTGAGCATCGCCACGACGACGACCGGCGTGATCGCGTTCGGCAGGACGTGCCGGAGCATCAGCCGGGACGGTCGGGCCCCGGTCATCCGGGCGGCCCGGACGTAGTCGGCGTCCTTGACCGCGATGACCTGGGAGCGCATCACCCGGGTCATGGTGCTCCAGCCGAGCGCGACCAGGACGAGCGTCATCGCGCCCAGGCCGTGCCGGGGGAACGCGACCAGGATGACGGTGGCGCCCAGGACGAACGGCAGGCCGAAGGCCACCTCGGTGGCGCGGGAGAGCAGGCTGTCCACCCAACCGCCGTAGAAGCCGGCCAGCAGGCCGAGGACCACGGACACCAGCAGCGCCCCGGTGGTGACCGCCGTTCCGGCGAGCAGCGAGGGGCGGCTGCCGCGGACGACCTGCGCCAGGTAGTCGCAGCCCTGGAGGTCGTAGCCGAAGGGGTGGCCGCCGGTCGGGCCGAGTTTGGACCGGGCGAGTTCGCAGCGGCCGTCGTCGTCGGTGAGCAGCGCGGTGAACAGGCCCGGGACGGCGGCCATCAGCCCGATCAGCGCGATCACCGCCAGGCAGGCCCACACCAGTGGGCGCGCCCGCAGTTGCCGCCAGGCGTCGCGGCTCAGCGAGGCGGGCCGTGCCTGCGGCGGCGCGGCGGCGTCGGCGGCGGGCGGCAGGAGGTCCTCGGTCGGGCCCGGCGGGTGGGGGCTAGTCATGGCGGATCCTCGGGTCGAGCAGGCCGTAGAGGAGGTCGACGACCAGGTTGGCCAGGATGAACACCAGCACCAGGGCGGTGGTGATGCCCACGACGGTGGGGCCCTCGCGCAGTTGGATCGACTGGAAGACCTGCTGGCCGATGCCGGGGAGGTTGAAGATGTACTCGGTGACGATCGCCCCGGCCATCAGGGAGCCGAGTTCCACCCCGAGGAAGGTGACGACCGGGATCAGCGAGTTGCGCAGGGTGTGCCCGATCACCACCCGTCGGCGGCTGAGGCCCTTGGCGTCCGCGGTGCGCACGTAGTCGGCGCGCAGGTTCTCCACCAGGGAGGCCCGGGTGAGGCGGGCGACGTACGCCAGGCCGAAGGAGGCCAGGACCAGGCCGGGCAGCACGTAGGCGGCGGGCCAGCCGGCGTCGCCGCCGGAGACCGGGAACCAGCCGAGCCGGACGCCCAGGACGAGTTGGGCCAGGTAGCCGACGACGTACACGGGCACCGCGATGACCACGGTGGTCGCGCCGAGCACCAGGTTGTCGGCCCAGCGGCCCTTGTTGAGGCCGGCCCACACGCCGAGGGCGATGCCGAGGACGACCTCGAAGAACCAGGCGGTCAGTCCGAGCCGGACGGTCACCTGCCACCGCTCGGCGATCACGTCGCCGACCGGCTGGCCTCGGAAGGTGGTGCCGAAGTCGCCGGTGAACAGGCCGCCCAGGTACTTGGCGTACTGCACCACCAGCGGGTCGTCCAGGTGGTAGCGCCGGTGCAGTTCGGCGAGCACGGACGGGGGGACGGGCCGGTCGCCGGCCAGGCCCTGGATCGGGTCGCCCGGCAGGACGAAGACCAGGGCGTAGATGAGGAAGGTGGTCGCCAGCAGCACGGGTATCGCGTGCAGCAGGCGCCGGGCGACGAATCTGCCCATGGGAGGCTGCCCCCGGGGGTCGGGGCCCGGCGGCCCGGTCGGGTGCCGGGCCGCGGCGGACGTGCGTACGGGGTGCCCTCGGCGGCCTGCGGGCCGCCGCGGACGGTCAGTGCCGGACGGTGACCTGGTCGAGGTGCAGGCCGGTGACGTAGGGGTCGATCAGCACGTGGCCGACCTTGTCGCTCCAGGCCGACTGGTCCTGCCAGTTCCACAGCGGGATCAGCGGCATCTGCTGGAGGGCGAGGTCCTCGGCCTGCTGGTAGGCGGCCAGGCCGTCCTTGCCGTCCTTCGCGGCGTTGCCCCGGGCGATGAGCGCGTCGAACTGCGGGTCGCTCCAGCCCATCCGGTTGTCGGGGTTGTACAGCCCGTCCAGGTAGTTCTGCATGCTCGGGTAGTCGATCACCCAGTTCTGGCGGTAGGGGCCGGTGCCCTGCCGCTTGTTGAGGATCGGGCCGAGGTCCGCGGAGGCCATCTTCTTGAAGGTGATGTCCTGGATGCCGAGGTTCTGCTTGAGCTGGTTGGCAACGGCGGTCATCCACTGCTCGTACGTGGGGTCGGAGTTGGAGAAGTACAGCTCCAGCGGGCCGCTGAAGCCGCCGGCCTTGTCGAACAGCGCCTTGGCCTTGGCCGGGTCGTAGGCGCACGCCTCGCCGCAGGCCCCGTCGCGGTGGCCGGGGATCATCGGGGCGACGATCGAGTCGGCCGGTTTGAAGACGCCGTTGTAGATGGCCTGGGTGACGCCGGGGCGGTCGATGGCCATCGACAGGGCGCGGCGCAGGTCGGGGTTCTTGAAGCGCGGGTCCCACAGCGGCAGGCCCAGGTAGTCCATGGTGCCGCTGGGTCGGACGGAGTAGCGGTCGCCGAAGGACCGCTTGGCCTCGGGGGCGCGGGCGGCGGGCACGGTCGTCATGATGTCGACGTTGCCGGCCTGGAGTTCGGTGAAGGCGGTGTCCTTGCTGGTGAAGATCTTGAAGGTGACGCCGTCGGCCATCGGCTTGCGGCTGCCGGCGTAGGCGGGGGCCTTCGTCAGGGCGATCTTCTGGTCGTGCGCCCAGTCGCCGTCCATCTGGAACGGGCCGTTGCCGATCGGGTGGGCGTCGAACGCCTTCGGGTCGGTGAACGCGGCTCTGGGCAGCGGCGCGAAGGCGGTGAACGCCAGCAGCATCGGGAACTGGCTGAACGGCGCGGACAGGGTGACCTGCAGGGTGGTGTCGTCGACCACCTTCAGGCCGGACAGCTTGTCGGACTTGGGCTGCTGGTCCTTGCCGGGGTTGAGGTCGGCGTAGCCCTCGATCTGGGCGAAGTAGTAGTTGGACTCCCAGCCGTTGGGGCCGTAGGCGGCGGCGTTCCAGGCGTCCGCGAAGCTCTGGGCGGTGACCTTCTCGCCGTTGTGGAACACGCCGTCCGGGCGCAGTTTGACCGTCCAGACCTTCTGGTCGGTCGACTCGACCGACGCGGCCGCCAGCGGCAGGACGTGGCCGTCCTTCGGGTCGAGGGTGACCGGGGTGTCGAAGAGTCCCTGGATGACCTGGATCGCGTAGCTGTCGGTGGTCTGGCCCGGCGTCAGGTGGTTGGGCTCGGTCAGGGCGACGGTGTAGGTGCCGCCGGGGGTGCCGGGGCCCTGGTCGGCGGAGTTCCCGCCGCCGTCGGCGGTGCCGCCGCAGGCGCAGAGCGCCAGGGCCAGGAGGGTGGCGGCCGCGAGGGCGGGCCAGGGGCGCGCGTGGGAGGGTCTGTGCCGGGGGGTGTGCATGGCCGCTGTGTTCCTCTCGGTTCCTGCCCGCGGGGCAGGAAGGGGGTACCGGAGACGGGGATGTGCGGTGCGGGTGCGCGGGAGGGCGGAGGCGGTCGGCTGCACTGCCGTCCGGGGCGGGGCGTACCGGTGGGCCGGTACGGGCCGCTGTCCTCCGCGGGCCCCCACCGTAGGGGCGGGCTCGCGTGCGCCGCGATGGACGGGATGTCGATGCCGGTCGCCGTGGTGCCGACACTCTGTCGATCCGTCAGGTGCCGTCGCCCGGCGGGTGGAACAGCGCCGCGGCCGGTGGGCGGCGGACCGGGGGCGGGTGCGGCAGGCCGCCGGGGCCCGGGGTGAGCGTGCCCAGCACCCGGGCGCCGCGGGCCCCGGTGCAGGACGGCACCGAAGCGGGCAGGCCGTGCACGGTGTGCCAGCCGAGGACGGCGAACGCCACGGCCTCCTTGGCGTCGGCGGGCAGGCCGGCCGTCTCGCTGGGGACCAGAGCCACCGCGGGCAGTTCGGCGGCGAGACGGGCGGTCAGGACGGGGTTGCGGCAGCCTCCGCCGGAGACCAGCACCTCCTGCAGGCCGTGCCGGCGCACCTCGTCGGCCACCGTGCGGGCGGTCAGCGCGACCAGGGTCGCCAGCAGTTCCGCGGTCGTCGGCCGCGTGAACCCGGCGTCCTGGTGCTCCGTCAGGACCCGTTCCAGGTAGGCGGCGTGGAACAGCTCCTTGCCGGTGGACTTCGGCGCCGGGCGCCGGTAGTAGGGCTCGGCCAGCAGCCGGGCCAGCAGCCGGTCGTCGACCCGGCCCCGGGCGGCGAGCGCGCCGTCGCGGTCGTAGCGCCGGCCGGTGGCGCGCAGCACCGCCGCGTCCAGCAGCGCGTTGGCCGGCCCGGTGTCGTACGCGGCGGGGGTGCCGCGGGCGGTGCGCGGGACGGTGAGGTTGGCGATGCCGCCCAGGTTCAGCGCGCCCCGGCGCACCCCGGTCCGGCCCGGCAGGCCGGCCAGCAGCAGGACGTCCAGCAGGGCGACCAGGGGTGCGCCCTGGCCGCCCGCGGCCACGTCCGCGGCCCGCAGGTCGGCGACCACCGGGGCTCCGGCGGCCTCCGCGATCCAGGCGGGGCGGCCCAGTTGGAGGGTGCCGCGCACCTGCCCGGCCTCGACCCAGTGGTAGACGGTCTGCCCGTGCGAGACCACCAGGTCGACGCCGCCGACGGCGGCGGCCGCCCCGGCCGCGGCAGCCGCGAAGGCGTGCCCGATCCGGGTGTCCAGGCGGCAGACGGCGGCCAGGTCGACCGGGTGCGGCGGGAGGGCGGCGGTCAGGTCGTCCCGCAACGCGTCCGGGTAGGGCGCCGCGCCGTGGTGCAGCAGCCGTCCGCGCAGCACCGGGCCGCCGTTGCGGGCGGGGCCGTCGTCGAGGACGAGGTCGACCACGGCGGTGTCGATCGCGTCGTGGGAGGTGCCGGACATCAGGCCGAGGACTTTCACCGTGTTCGCTCCGGGGTCGAGGTGGACGTGTCGTGCCGGGTGGTGTCCGCGGGAGCGGAAAGTTGTCTGACAGTGGAATCCGGCGCGCGGAGTGGCGAATCCCTTGACCGGCCGCTCGGCGCACCCGGCACAGTGGGCGCTCCCCGCCGGGAGTGCGCCGTCCGCGCCACCGAGCGCTCCCGTCCCTTCCAGCCCCCGGAGTCGCCATGTCGTCGTCCGATTCCCCCCGCCGCTCCCCCGCCCCGTCGCGGCGGTCGGTCCTCTCCGCGCTGGCCGTCGTCGCCTCCGGCGCCTGCGGCGGGCTGCTGACCGGGGCGGGCACCGGGTACGCCGCTGCCCCGGCGGCCGCCGGTCCCAAGGCGCAGCTGCGCGGCGTGTGGATCGCCTCGGTCGTGAACATCGACTGGCCGTCCGCGCCGGGCCTGCCGCCGGAACGCCTGCGCACCGACTTCCTCGGGCAGTTGGACCGGGCCGTCGCCCGCGGGCTGAATGCCGTCTTCGTCCAGGTCCGGCCCACGGCGGACGCGTTCTGGCCCTCCCCGTACGAGCCCTGGTCGCAGTGGATCACGGGCGTCCAGGGTCAGGACCCGGGGTGGGACCCGCTGGCGTTCATGGTCGGGGCGGCGCACGAGCGCGGCCTGGCCTTCCACGCCTGGTTCAACCCGTACCGGGTCTCCATGCAGCCGGACGTCACCGCGCTGGTGCCCGACCACCCGGCCCGCACCCACCCGGAGTGGACCGTCTCCTACGGCGGCAAGCTGTACTACAACCCGGGGGTGCCGGCCGCCCGCCGCTTCGCCCAGCAGGCGATGCTGGACGCGGTGCGCCGCTACGACGTCGACGGGGTGCACTTCGACGACTACTTCTACCCCTACCCGGTCAGCGGCCGGGACTTCCCCGACGACGACGCCTTCGCCGCGTACGGCGCGGGCTGGGACGACCGCGACGCCTGGCGCCGCAACAACGTCGACCTGATGGTGCGCGAGATGCGCGACCTGGTGCGCGCGGCACGGCCGGAGGCGTGCTTCGGCATCAGCCCCTTCGGGGTGTGGCGCAACGACAGCAGCGACCCCGCCGGCTCCCCCACCCGGGCGTTCCAGTCGTACGACGGCCTGCACGCCGACACCCGCGGCTGGGTCGCCAAGGGGTGGCTGGACTACATCGCCCCGCAGCTGTACTGGCACATCGGGCTGGCCGTGGCCGACTACGGCGCGCTGGCGCCGTGGTGGGCCGCCCAGACCGCCGGGACGGACACCCTGCTGTGGATCGGCCAGGCCGTGTACAAGGTCGCCGATCCGGCCCAGCCCGCTCCGTGGCAGGACCCGGCCGAACTCTCCCGCCACCTCGACCTGAACGCCACCCTGCCGCAGGTCAGCGGCGACATCCTGTTCAGCGCGAAGGACACCTGGGCCGACCGGATCGGTGCGGTCAGCCGCCTGCGGGCCGACCACTGGCAGCGGCCCGCCCTGGTGCCGCTGCTGCCCCGGCTGGCCGGCGGCGCCGCGCCGGGACGGCCCGGGGTGCGGGTCCGCCGCGGCGGCTCGGACGGTCTGGACATCGGCGTCCGGGGCGGCGGCGGCCACGGCCGGGACGGCGCCCGGCCGGCGCCGTTCCGGTACGCGGTCTACCGGTACGACACGGCCCCGGGGCGCGACCCGGTCCTGGACGCCGCCCACCTGGTGGCCGTCGTCCCGGCGGCCGTCGGCCGGTTCGAGGAACCGGAGGGCGTGCGCGACGCCTGGTACGTGGTCACCGCCGTCGACCGGGTCGGCCGGGAGGGCGTGCCGAGCGCCGCCGTCCGCACCCGGGCCCCGCACTCCGCCGAGTAGCGTCCGCGGCCGCCCGGTCAAGCGGGCCCCAGCCCCGCCACGGCCCGGTGCAACCGCCGGGCCTCGGCGGGCGCGGCCGGGCCTCCGGAGTCCGCCCCGATCACCAGCGGGCCGGGCGCGGTGGGGGGTGGTGGGCACAAGGGTTCCCCGTCTTCCGTCGTGGTGCGGAGTGGTTGTCGGTGCGGACCGTGCGGGGCGAGTGCCTCGGCGGCCCCGCCCCGCGGACGGTCAGTCCCAGGTGCGGCCGCGCGCGCCGGTCGACGGGGAGGGCTCGTCCGAGGGGTCGGCGCTGCCGCGTTCGACCTGGGCGCGCAGTTGCTCGGCCGGGGCCGGGCCCGCCGCGAGACGGACGGCGATCTGGTCGATGACGGGACGCGGGCTGGCTCCGGCGAAGTCGTTGACCAGGACGGCGAAGACGAGGTTGCGGCCCTCGGGCGAGGTGACGTACCCGGCGAGGGTGTTGACGCCGCTCATCGAGCCGGTCTTGGCGTGGACGTTCCCGGCCGCCGCGGTGCCCCGCATGCGGTTGGCCAGGGTCCCGCCGACCATCCGGTCGGGATTGCCCGCGATCGGCAGCGCCTCGTACCAGGTCGCGAACCAGGGCTGTTTGCGGGCGTGGGCGAGCAGCGCGGTGTAGCGGTCGGCGGTCACCAGGTCGTAGCGGGACAGGCCGGAGCCGTCGGCCTGGCGGGCCGGCGTGGGGTCGAGCCCGTTGCGGTGCAGGAAGTCGGCGGTACGGGCGAGTCCGGCGGACCAGCTGCCGTCGCCGTCGCCGACCCGGCCCATCTCCTTGACCAGGTGCTCGGCGATGCCGTTGTTGCTGAGCTTGAGGAACGGCACGAGCAGGTCGCCGAGCGGCGCCGAGTCGTGGTGGGCGACCCGGCGGGCCCCGTCAGGGGTGGCGGCGGCGACCGGGCCGCGGCCCAGGACGCGGACGCCGTGCCGGGCCAGGGCCGCGGCGAAGACGCGGGCGGTGACCTCGGCCGGGTCGTTTACGGTGACCCACTCGTCGTCGGGTCCGTTGTCGGCGGGCAGGCTGCCGGAGAGCACGATCTCGCCGGTGCCGTGGCGGCGGGTGACGTCGACGCTGTAGCCGCTGCCGGCCCCGCCGGTGGTGACGCTGCCGGTGATCTCCACGCCGGTGTCGGCGGGGACGACCCGCACGGCGGCGGGCTTGCCGGGCTCGCCCGGGGTGAGGGTGACCTGGAGGGTGCCCATGTCGTAGTCGGTGTCACTGGCGAGGGTCAGCGCGGAGATCTGCGGGCTGTAGTAGTAGGGCTCGTCGTCCCAGGCCCAGCCGCTGCCCAGCGGGACGTCGTCGTAGCGGGAGGCGTCGTAGTCCAGCGAGCCGGTCACCAGGCGCACGCCGCTCTCGGCGACCTGCCCGGCCAGGGCGTCGAGGTCCTGGGCCAGCAGGCTCGGGTCGCCGCCGCCGCGCAGGACGAGGTCGCCGCGCAGGACTCCGGCGTCGCTGCGACCGGCGGCCAGGACGTCGGTGCCGAAGCGGTATCCGGTGCCGAGCAGATCCAGCGCGGCGGCGGAGGTGACCAGCTTCATGGTGGAGGCGGGCAGCACCAGGTGCTGGGAGTCGTGCGCGTACAGGACTTCGCCGGTATCGGCGTCCACCACCTTCACGGCGGCCGTCGCGCCGGCCAGCCGCGGGTCGGTCAGCAGCCGGTCGAGGTCGGCGGTGAGCGCGGACGCGGTGGCGGCGGACGCCGGCGGCGGCGCGCTGCCGGCGGGGGCGAGCACGGTCAGCAGCCCGGCGGTCAGGGCGGCGACGGCCGGCAGGGCGAGGCGGCGGTGCGGGAGGAGGCGCATGCGGGGGCTCCTGTTCGTCATGACGGGGCGTCGGGCGGGAGCGGACCGCGGTGCGGCGGGTCCGCGGCGCGTGCCCCGCCCGGACCGGACGGGGCACGCGCCGTCGCCGGTCAGTAGAAGCAGCCGGTCGTCGGCAGCGACTGCGGGGACGGCGGGGTGGCGCCGTCCCACAGGGCGGCCAGCAGTTGCTGCGGGCAGACCGAGACGCCGCCGCGGAAGATCCCGAAGTGCAGGTGCGGGCCGGTGGTGTTGCCGGTGTTGCCGGTGTAGGCGACGAGTTGACCCGGCGTCACCCGGGTGCCGGTGGCGACCAGGCGGCTGTTGAGGTGGCAGTACTGGTAGGTGACGCCGTCGTCGCCGTCGATGGCCAGACCGTAGCCGCAGGCGTCGCTCGCGCCGCCGTTCTGGCGCGCGGTGCCGGAGGTGACGGCGAAGGCGTCGGTCCACTCGACGACCGGGATGTCGGCCGCCGGGTAGTCGTGGTGGGGCTGGAGCAGGCTGTCGCGGCCGCCGGAGACGGCCCCCTTGGGCACCACGAAGGCGTAGCCGCCGTGTACGCCGCTCCCGGCGGCCGCGCCGAGCAGGTACTGCCAGGTGGTGGGGCCGACGGTGCTGCCGCCGGTGAGCTGCCGGCCGGCCTTGAAGTCGTCGACGGCCGTGGTGGTGGCACCGGCGAACACGCCGTCGGTGGGCACGTCGTAGCCGATCTTCTGGAGCTGGAACTGCACCGCCCGGACGGCGTTGTCCTGGGTGTCCCCGGGCGAGACGGTGACGACCAGGGCGGCCCAGGTGTTGGGGCCGACGACACCGTCGGCGGTCAGGCCGTTGGCGCTCTGGAAGGAGACGACGGCGCTCCTGGTCTGCGCGTCGAAGTAGCCGCCGGCGACCAGGCTCTGGCCGCGCTGGCGCAGCAGGAACTGGAGGCTGGCGACGTCGTTGCCGCCGGCGCCCTGGGCGAGCACCGGCCAGGCGGGGGCGGCGGCGTGGGCGGGCACGGCGACGCCCAGGAGGGTCAGCAGGGCGGCCAGCAGGGCGGCGGCGAGGCGTGCCGGGGTGGCGCGCAGCGGTGTGTGCGGGGGGCGGGTGGTGGGCAACGTCGTTCCTGCCTCTCGATGGGGGACGGAGGTGGGGGCGCGGGTGGGGGAGGTCAGGAGGCGACCAGTGCCAGCCAGGTCGGTTTGAGCACGCCGCCGTCGGCGGGCAGACCCTGGGCGGTCTGGTAGGTCTGCGCGGCACTGCGGGTGCCGGGGCCGAACTGGCCGTCCACGGTGAGGGAGGCGCCGTGCGCGTTCAGTCCGACCTGGGCGGCCTTGACGGCGCTGCCGGAGGCGCCCTGGAGCAGCGTGCCGGTGAGGGACTGCCAGGTGGCCGACCCGACGGCGCCGTCGGCGCCGAGTCCGGCGGCGCTCTGGTACGAGACGACCGCGCTGCGGGTGCCGGGGCCGAACTGGCCGTCCACGGTGAGGGAGGCGCCGTGCGCGTTCAGCAGGTGCTGCAGCACGGTGACCCGGGTGCCGCTGTCGCCCTGCTGGGTGAGCGGCCAGGCGGGGGCGGCGGGCGCGGGCGGGGTGGTGGTGCCGGTGCCGAGGGCGAGGGCCCGGAGCTCGGCGGGGGTGCCGTTGAAGACGTCCTGGTCGCCGGGGAAGACGCCCGCGTCGGCGTACTGCCAGATGTGCTGCCCGGTCCAGCCGTTGGGAGCGGGGGCTGCGCTGCCGGTGTAGTTGGCCACGAACAGCGGGTAGGCGGCCGCGGCGGCGGAGTCTCCGGTGCAGGTGCGCCACCAGTCGGTGGTGGTGTACAGGCTGGGGTAGCGGCCGGTGCGGGCCTTGACCTCGTTGCCGAAGTCGAGGATCCAGGCGGTCATCGCGGAGGTGCTCAGCCCGAAGCAGGTCGCCCCGTAGGGGTTGTACTCGATGTCCAGCAGCGGCGGCAGGGTCGTGCCGTCGGCGCTCCAGCTGCCGCCGTGGTCGACGAAGAAGTCGGCCTGGGCTCTCCCGCCGGAGCGGTCCGGCAGGGCGAAGTGGTAGGCGCCGCGCAGGAGTCCGGCCGATGCCGAGCCGTTGTACTGGGAGGAGAAGGTCGGGCTGGTGTAGCTGGTGCCCTCGGTGGCCTTGACGTAGGCGAAGGAGGCCCCGGCGGCCGCGGTGGCGGCCCAGTCGACGTTCGGCTCGTACGCGGCCACGTCGAGGCCGAGCGGTCTGGCGCCGGCGGGCAGCGCGGCGGCGAGCGTCCCGGCCGGCTGGACGGTGCGGGCGCTGCGGGAGTCGGCGGTGGACGGGCGGGCGTCCGTGCCGGCCGCGGGGCGGCCGGCGAGGGTGGAGCCCAGGTGGTCGGCATCGGGGTGGGTGATCGGCCCGGGTGCACCCGCCGCGGCGGCCGGGGGCTCGGCCGCCGCGGGGGCGGGGGCGCCGAGGGCGGCGGCGCCCAGGGGGAGGAGGAGGGCGACGGCCAGGACGGCCGACCGGTGGTTCAGGAACGACGGCGCGCTGGGCGGCATGGCTGCTCCTGCAGACGGTGTGGGGGGCGGACCGGGAAGGGGAGTGCACCGGCCCGGGGACCAGTAGTGCGGAAATTGACGCCCCCGGCAAGGCCTGCGGCAGAAAATTTCCCTCCGTGCAACATGCCCGTCCGGCCTCAAGACCGCCGGAAAATACCAGTTCTGACGGACCATCAGACGATTTCCACCCAGTTGGGGGCCTGTCCGCGGCGGCGCACTCGACCCCGACTGCCCCGCCGCGGGCCGCACTGGTCCGCTCCGACTCCCACCAGTGCCGGTTGACGTGCAGACCGCTACGGCGGGAAGTTTCCGCCGCGCGGTCAGCCCCCAGGTACGCGGCCACCGCCTCCGCCGCAGCCGCGGCGCACACCCGTGCCGCGCCGTGCGGGACCACGTGGAGCCCGCCGCGGGGCGCCGACCGCGGCAGGCCGAACTCCACCACCACCGCGTCCGGCCGCCGGACGAGCAGGGCGGTGACCGCCGCGTCCATCCACGCGTGCCGGTGGGCGTTGCGCACCACCAGCACCAGTGTTCGGCCCTCGGCCGCGGCGCACAGGCGGTCCACGGTGCCGTCCGGGTCGTCCCGCGCCTCCTCCTGGCCCACCTGCCGCACCTCGGTGCCCGGCAGGAGCGAGGCCAGCGGTTCGGCCAGGCCCCAGACGGTGGCGGTGCTCACCGCGACCGTCGGCGTCGGCCGGAACTCGGCGACGCACGGGGCGCCTCGGCCCTGCGGCGGGACGCCGGCGGGCCGGGCCACCGCGAGCGCGCGGCGCGCCGCGAGCAGGCCCAGGGCCGGTCCGACCGGCGGCTCGGCGCGGTCCGCCGGCGTCCGCCCGTCCGCCGCCGCCGGCCCGTCGGGCCCCGGCGCACCCGGCGCACCCGGCGCACCCGGCGCACCCGGCGGGACCAACACCACCGGCGTACCCGCGCGGTGCCCGGCCGGGCCTCCCGCCGTCCCACGGACGTGCCCGCTCCCGCGAGCTGCGGCGGCTCCCGGGTCGGCGCCTCCCGCCGTCCCCGCTCGGGCGCCCGCACGGAGCGCGCGGGCCCAGCGGGCGAAGTCGGCGACCCGGGCGGCGGCCTCGGCGAGGCGCTCCTCGGGCAGGTCTCCGGTGCGGACCGCCCGCGCGACGGCGGTGCGCAGCGCGTCGTACTCCTCGGCCGCGCCGCGGTCGCCGAGGCACACCAGGTCGGCCCCGGCCGCCAGCGCTCGCACCGCCGCACCGGCGTGGCCGTAGCGGTCGGCGACCGCGCGCATCTCGACGGCGTCGGTCACCACCAGCCCGTCGAAGCCGAGCCGGTGGCGGAGCAGGCCGGTGAGGATGCGCGGGCTGACCGTCGCCGGGTGGTCCGGGTCGAGGGCGGGCAGCAGGATGTGGGCGGTCATCACGGCCCGTGCCCCGGCCGCCGCTGCGGCCCGGAACGGCGGGAGGGCGACGCGTTCCAGTTCGGCGAGGTCCGCGGTGACGGTCGGCAGGCCGAGGTGGGAGTCGACCACGGTGTCGCCGTGCCCGGGGAAGTGCTTGGCGCAGGCGGCGGCGCCGCCCTGCTGGAGGCCGCGCACCCACGCGGCGGTGTGCCGGGCCACCAGCGCGGGGTCGGCGCCGAAGGAGCGCACGCCGATCACCGGGTTGCGCGGGTCGGAGTTGACGTCGGCGTCCGGCGCGTAGTCCAGGTCGATGCCGAGGGCGGCCAGTTCGCGGCCGATCGAGCGGGCCACCGCGCGGGTCAGGTCCTCGTCGTCGACGGTTCCCAGCGCGAGGTTGCCGGGCCAGGAGGAGCCGGTCGCCCACTCCAGCCGGGTGACGTCGCCGCCCTCCTCGTCGACGGCGACCAGCACGTCCGGGTTCTCCGCGCGCAACTGCGCCACCAGGGCCCGGGCCTGCGCGCGGCCGCCGGGCGGGGGCGCGAAGTTGCGGCCGAACAGCAGGACGGAGCCGAGTCCGCCGGCCAGGCGGCGGCGGATCCAGTCGGGGGCGGTCAGACCCGTGAAGCCGGGCTGCAGCACGCCGTCGGCGAGCCGCAGCAGGGCCGGGTCCTCCGGCGCGCTCACCGCCACGCCCCGTCCGCGGTCACCGGCGCACCGCCCGGAAGCTCGCCGAGGGTGCGGGCCACCACGTCCTCGACGGTCTCCTGCCGGTGCAGCAGGCTGAAGCGGACCTCGCCGCCGTCGTCCACCTCGTAGGCGTGGACGGCGGGCTGCGGGAGGCTGTTGTAGTGGAACGGGGTGGAGAAGTAGTACGCGCCGGTGTCGGGCAGCACCACCAGGTCGCCCGGTGCCAGCAGCGGCAGTTCGCGGGCGCGGGCCACCAGGTCGCCGGCGAAGCAGCACGGTCCGGCGACGTCCTGCGGCACCGTGCCGTCGGCGCCGCCGGCGGGGGGCCGCGGCAGGCCGTCGGGGTCGTAGGGCAGCACCCGCAGCGGCCAGGCGTCGGGGAGGAAGACGGTGCGGGCGGCGACCTGCACGCCGGCGTGGGTCAGGGCGATCGCCCGGCCGCCGGAGCGCTTGGTGTACTCCACCCGCGTGGCCAGGAAGCCGTTCTTGGCCAGCAGGGCGCGGCCGAGTTCGGTGACCAGCCGATAGCGGCCGCCGAACAGGCCGGGGGCGCCGGACCGGAGCGCGGCGACCTGGTCGGCGAAGGTCGGGTCGTCGCGGTCGTCGGCGAAGTTGACGGGCAGTCCGCCGCCGACGTCGATGCCGTCGACGCGGGCCGCGCCGGCCCGGCGGTCGATCTCCTCGGCCAGCGCGACCACGGCTGCGACCCCGGCCGCGGACAGTTCCAACGGGCAGCCCTGGGAGCCGACGTGCACGTGCAGCCAGCGCAGCCAGGGCCGGGCCAGGAAGGCGTCGACGATGCGCTCCCGGTTGCCGGGGTCGCCCAGCGCGATGCCGAACTTGGACTCGTGGCCCGCGGTGGACATCGCCGCGATGGCACCGATCCCCACCTGCGGGTTGATCCGCAGGCCGATCCGGGACGCGGTGCCCGAACCGGCCACCAGGGCGTCGACGCGCCGCAGTTCCTGGAAGTTGTCGATGTTGACGGCGACTCCGGCGGCGAGCGCCGCGCGCAGTTCGGGGCGGGTCTTGGCGGGCGAGTCGAGCACCAGTTGACCGGGGCCGAATCCGGCGGCCAGGGCCTGTGCCAGTTCGCCGGGGCTGGCCACCTCGCAGCCCAGTCCGAGCCCGCGCAGCAGGCGCAGCACCGGTACCAGGCTGTTGGCCTTGGCCGCGAAGGTGTGCTCGACGTTCTCGCCGGCGGGCCAGGCGGCGTGCAGGGCGGCGGCGCTCTCCGCGATGCCCCGCAGGTCGAGGAAGGCCGCCAGGGGCGTGTCGTCCGGGTCGAGCAGCCCGGCACGGACGGCGGCGCGCACCGCGAGGTCGCGCCGCCGGGTCCGGTCGGCGGCTCGGGGTGCGGCGCCGGGGAGGGTCATGAGCGCTGCTCCTGCGGGAGGGCGGGCAGGACGGGCACGTGCGGTTCCTTCTGGTAGAGGCGGAACACCCGGTGCAGCCGGGCACCGACCGCTCGAGCGTAGAACCGGTACGGGGCGATCCAGGCGATCTCGGACTCGGCGAGGCCCGCCTCCTGCTGGTCGCGCAGGCAGCGGCGCAGCAGGACGGCTCCGACGCCGCGGCCGCGCTGGGACTCAGCGGTGCCCATCGGCCCGAACCAGGCGTCGCGGTTGACGCCGTGGCAGGCGAAGCCGACGAACTCCTCGGCGGCGCCGTCGCCCTGCACCGCGACGTGGCAGCGCGGCGGCTCGTGGGCGAGCGCGGCGGCCGCCTCCTCGGCCCAACTGCCGCCCCAGCCGCGCATCCAGGCGAGGAAACGGGGGGCGTCCTCGGGGCGGGCGCGGCGCACCCGCACACCGAGGGCGGCGAGCCTCCGTTCGTCGTCGGCGGTGGCCAGGTCGGTGTCGGTCAGGTCGGTGAGCATGTTGAACGCGTCGGCGGTGTGCTCGTACCCGGCGGCCTCCACCAGGCACACGGCGGGGGTGTAGCGGATGTCGAGTCCGGGCCAGGCGTAGTGGGGCGGGGTGCCGCGGACGACCAGGCGGGTGGCGCCGGCCGCCAGCAGGCGTTCCTCGATGCCGGCCAGCAGGGTGCGGCCGTGGCCCTGCCCGCGGTGCCCGGGGGCGACCGCGAGCAGGGTGGTGTGCCCGGCGCGCGGGCGCGGACCGTCGGGCTGCGGGGCGAGCCGACCGAGGGCGAGGCCGGTGACGACGCCGTCGGCCTCGGTGACGACCCGCAGGTCGGGCCGGTCCGCCGTGAGCTCCCACAGCAGCGTCAGCACCCTGGCCGCGTCGGGGTCGTGGACGAGCGAAGCGGTCACGATTCCGCGCAGTCCGGGGAGGTCGCCGTGGTGCGCGGTGCGCAGCACGGGTGGTGCGGCGTCCCTCATGCTGTCCGTCCAATCCGTTGCTTGATAACATGATTGAGCTTTCGAGCGGTGGAAAAATACCAACGATCGCCCGGGGCCACCAGACCTCCCCCACCCCGGCGCGTACGGCCCGGCACGTGGAGCAAGCCATGACGATGATCCGTCCTGCACCCGGCGACCCCGAGCAGCTGGCCCGCGGCGCCGCCGCGGCGGCCGCGCTCGTCGCGGCCGCCGTCGCCTCCGGCGGCCTGCCGGGGGCGGTCCTGGCCACCGGGTGGGGCGCGCAGGGTGAACCGCTGGTGCGCGCCTTCGGCCGCACGGCGGCGACCGGCCCGGCCGCCCCGGTCACCGCCGACACGGTCTACGACCTCGCCTCGCTCACCAAGGTCACGGCCACGCTGCCCGCCGTCCTGCGGCTGGCCGACACCGGGGCGCTGGGCCTGGACGACCCGATCCGCCGCCACCTGCCGGGGTTCACCGGGGCGGGCAAGGACGCGGTGACGGTGCGTCACCTGCTGAGCCACTCCTCGGGTCTGCCCCCGCACCGGCCGTTGCACGAGCTGCCCGGGACGCCCGCCGACCGGTTGGCCGCCGCCCTGGCCGAGCCGCTCGTCACCGCGCCCGGCACCGCGGTCGCCTACTCCGACCTGGGGTTCGTCGCGCTGGGCGAGGTCGTCCGCGCGGTGTCGGGGCGCCGCTGGACCGGGCCGTTCGGGAGCTGGTGCTGGACCCGCTCGGCCTGGCGGACACCCGCTACCGGCCGCCCGCCGACTGGCACGGCCGCACCGCCGCCACCGAGCCCCGGCCCGACGGGAGCGTCCCGGTCGGGACGGTGCACGACGAGAACGCGGCGGCGCTGGGCGGGGTGTGCGGCCACGCCGGCCTGTTCGGCACCGCCGGTGACCTGGCCCGCTACCTGCAGCGCGGCTGGCTGGCCGTCGACTCGCCGATCCTCTCCCCTGACGTCCGCGCCGAGGCGCTGCGCTGCCACACCGAAGGGCTGGGCGGCCGCCGTGGGCTGGGCTGGACGCTGCGCGGCGACCGCTGGGACCACATGGCGCGGCACTGGCCGTCCGACGGCGCCGGGCACACCGGCTTCACCGGCACCAGCGTGGCCCTCTCCCCGTCCGGCGGCCCGTGGGCGGTGCTGCTGACCAACGGCGTCCACCTCGGCCGGGACGCCTCGGTGGTCGTGGCGCTGCGGCGGGCGGTCTGCGACGCTCTGACGAATCCGGATCCCGGTCCGCGGACCCCGCCCGGCGCCCGACCTGCCTGAGCCCTGCACGCCCCGGTCCTCTCCACGCAAAGGAACCCCGATGACAGCAGCCGACGGAACCCGCCCCAGGCGCAGGTCCGCCGCCCGCCCCGCCGCCGCCCCCGCGCCCAGCGGCCCGCCGCAGACGGTGCTCGTCCAGATCCGGGCGCTGCTGCCCTCGCTGGCGCCCGCCGAGCGCCGGGTCGCCGAGGCCGCGCTCGCCGATCCGGCGAACGTGGCCGCGCAGACCATCAGCGAGCTGGCCGCCGAGTGCCGCACGTCGGAGACCACCGTGATGCGGTTCTGCCGCACGCTCGGCCTCAAGGGGTACCCGGACCTGCGGATCGGCCTGGCCTCGGCGGCCAGTGTCGAGGAGAGCAGCGCCGGTTGGAGCGCGGTCGGCGCGGACATCGGGCCGCGCGACTCGCTGGCCGACATCGTCGCCAAGCTCGGCTTCGCCGACGCCCGCGCGGTCGAGGACACCGTCGGCCAGCTCGACCTGCACGCCTTGAAGCGGGCGGTGGACGCGGTCTCCTCGGCCGACGGCATCGACGTGTACGGGGGTGGGGGCGAGCGGCCTGGTCGCCCTGGACCTGCAGCAGAAGCTGCACCGGATCGGCCGCCGGGTCAACGCCTGGGTGGACCCGCACATCGCGCTGACCTCGGCGGCGCTGCTGCGCGGCGGCGACGTGGCGATCGGGGTGTCGCACACCGGCGACACCGCGGCCCACCGTCGAGGTCCTCGCGGAGGCGCGGCGCAACGGAGCCACCACGGTGGCGATCACCAAACTTCCCGCGCTCGGAGATCACCGAGCACGCCGACCACGTGCTGACCACGGCGGTGCGCGAGACCACCTTCCGCTCCGGTGCGATGGCCAGCCGGATCGCCGCGCTCACGGTCGTGGACTGCCTCTTCGTCGGGGTGGCCCAACGCCACCGGGCCGCACGCTGAAGGCCCTGGAGCGCACCTACGCAGCGGTGCGCAACCACCGCCTGTAGGCCGCGCGCCCGCGGCGGGCCGTGGCCCGGCCCGCCGCGGGCGCGCCCGGCAGGCGTCAGATCGGCTGCGCCTCCAGGGCGTCGGCCACCCGCCCGCGGGCGGCGGCCAGGCGGCGGCGCCCCTCGTCGGGCGCGCAGTCGGCCAGCAGGCAGACCAGGGCCGGTCTTCAGTTCGCCGTCCGCCCCGGCGAGGGCGTGCGCGCAGGGCTCCTCGTCGAGTCCGGTGGCCTCCATCAGGGATGGTCACCAGTCGGCCGCGCAGCTTGGCGTTGCTGGCGGAGACGTCCACCATCAGGTTGGAGTAGGTGCGCCCCAGCGCCACCATCACGGCGGTGGAGAGGCCGTTGAGGACGAGCTTGTGGGCGCTGGCGGCCTTGAGCCGGGTGGAGCCGGCGATCGCCTCGGGGCCGGTGTCGACGGCGACGTGCACGTCGGCCAGGTGCGCGAGCGGCGCGCCCGGGTTGGCGCTGACCAGGACGGTGAACGCCCCGGCGGCCCGGGCGGTGGCCAGCGCGCCCGCCACGTAGGGGGTGCGGCCGCTGGCGGCGACGCCCACCGCCACGTCACCTGGTCCCACCTCGGCGGCGTCGCAGGCGCGAGCTCCTCGCTGTCCTCGCTGCCCTCGACGGCGGTGACCAGCGCGGCCGGGCCGCCCGCGTGGTGGGCGACGACGATGCCGGAGGGCAGCGAGAAGGTGGGCCGAGCTCCGCCGCGTCGACCACGGCGGTGCGTCCGGAGGTGCCCGCGCCGAAGTAGTGCAACCGGCCGCCGCCGCGCAGCCGTTCGGCCGTGGCCTCCACCACGGCCGCGAAGCCGGGGCAGCACCTCGGCCACGGCTGCGGGGACGAGGGCGTCCTCGGCGTTGAGCAGCCGCAGGACGTCGAGCGGGTCGGCCCGGTCGATGCCCAGGGTGCGGGGGTTGCGCCGCTCGGTGGGCGACACGACGCGGACGGAACGGCTCGGGGTCATCGGGTGTCCTCTCGGTTTCTGCCATCGTCGTGCCCGTTACGTTGTTTTGCAACATCGCCTCCCGCCGCTTTGGTTGCTTTGTACCTGTCGGGGCGTCAACAACCCCCAGCTCCAAGCGAGTCATCGAGTTACGAACGTCAAACCTTCCGCGTAACTCATTGACGAAAGCGGGTCACGGCTCCTACGGTCGGCGCACTGCAGCTGCGCCCTCACGCACCGGTTGATCGGAGTCCCGCTCCCATGAAGAACGCCAGAACGCGCAGTCCTCCCCTCGCGGCCGCCCCTCCTGCTCGGCGGGACCGCGGCCTGCTCCCCCGGCGCGGGGTCCTCGGACTCCGCCGGGGGCGGAACGTTCACCACCATCGACGGCAACCACCGATCTCGGCCGGCGCCCCGATGAACCCGTTCAACGCCGCCGGGCAACACCTTCCTCGGCTACGACACCATGCAGTTGGGCTTCACCAAGAAGAACCCGCAGGACCCGAACGACTTCTTCCCGGGCCTGGCCAGGAGCTGGAAGACCACCGACACCTCGATCACGGTCGAGCTGGAGCCCGACGCCAAGTGGTCCGACGGCGCGCCCGTCACCGTCGAGGACGTCAGGGCGTTCGCTGGCCATCGCGCTCACCCAGGGCTCGGCCACCATCGGGGCCGGCCTGCTCACCCAGGGCCTGGACGTCGCGGAGGTCAAGGAGACCGCGCCGCACACCTACGAGATCAGCCAGGTGCCCGGGGCGAGGAACATCCAGTTCCGCGCCCTGGTGCTCACCCAGAAGATCGTCCCCGCCTCGGTGTACGGCTCCCTGCTGCCCGCCGACGTCTGGGAGGTGATCCACGCCAGCCAGAGCGCCGACCCGGCGCAGGCCGATGCGGCGAAGGCAGCCGTCGACAAGCTCAACGAGATCGGCAAGAAGGTCTCCGCGTTCGCCCCCGCCAAGGACGTCTCGGCCGGGCCCGTTCGTCATCACCCGGGTCAATCCGGGCTCCGCGGTGCTCGACCGCAACCCGCACTTCTTCGCCGCGGACAGGATCGGCCCCAAGCAGGTGGTCGTGCGCAACTACACCGGCAACGACCAGATCTGGAGCTACATGACCAACGGCGAGCTGGACGCCGCGCCCGTCACCGCCATCCCCGACAACGTGCTCCAGCGCATCCTGAAGGCGGGCAACCAGCGCGTCGACGCCATCAACTACGTGGACGCGGCGCTGGCCTTCAACCAGAGCGTCGCCCCGTTCGACAAGGTGGAGGTCCGCCAGGCCCTCGCGCACGTCATCGACCGCGAAGCCGTCACCAAGGTCGGCCAGCCGGCCGGCGGCACGGCGTCGAAGGCCACCACCGGCCTGATCGACAAGGTCGCCGAGAAGTGGCTCACCTCCGAGCAGCAGGCAGCGCTCGACCCGTTACCGGCACGACGAGGCCAAGGCCGCCGAACTCCTCCAGCGGGCCGGGCTCACCAAGAAGGACGGCGCCTGGCATCTGCCCGACGGCACGGCCGTGGGAACCCATCACGCTGCAGACCGTCAACGGCTTCAGCGACTGGATCGCCGGCGGCACCGATCGTCGCCAACCAGACTGACGCCTTCGGCATTTCCGACCAAGACCGCGCTGACCGCCGACTTCAGCACCTACAAGAAGGAGATGGCGGACGGGCAGTATCCGGTCGGCTTCTGGCTGACGGCCCTGGGCCCCGGCACCGACGCGGCCTTTCCAGCGCCTCTACGGCGCGGACGACGGCTTTCACCCGCGATCGGCGCGACCGTCACCCACAAGTCCGGCCAGGGCTCGGGCAACTGGGCTCAACACCCCGACCTCCTTCGCCCTCGACGGCGCCACCGTCAACCCCGGTGAGCTGACCGCCCGGCTGACCGTCCTCAAGCCCGCGAGCAGAAGGAGGTCGTCCAGCAGCTGGCCCGGCTCTCCAACCAGCAGGTGCCGGTCATCCAGATCTGGGACTACACCAACGTCCAGTTCGTGACGACAAGCGGTTCACCAACTTCCCGAAGTCCGGTCAGGACGGCCTGCTGAGCAACTCGCCCGGCGTGTGGATGATGCAGGGCTACGTCCAGCCCAGGAAGAAGTAGCGCCGGATGAAGGCTTCCTCCTCCGGCTCGCGGCCAAGCTGGCCGCCGGCCTGGCGATGGTGTTCACCGTCGCCACCTTCACCTTCTTCCTCGTCCACGCACTCCCGGGCAACCCCGGCGACGCCGCCTACGAGTCGTACGTGCTGGCGGCATGCCGCCCGAATGGCCAGGGCCAAGGTCGCCGTGGTGTACGGGTTCACCTCGCACGAGCCCTTGCCGGACCAGTACCCTGGGCTACCTGGGCCAGTTGCTCCACGGCAACCTGGGGGTGTCCATCTCCTACAGCGGCGTCCCGGTCGCGGACGTGATCCGCGCGGCCGTGCCCCTGGACGGTGCTGCCGGTGCTGTCCGGCGGTGCTCAGCTTCCTGGGTCGGGCTGCACCGCCGGTGTGGTCGCCGCGTGCGGCGCAACTCCCGCAGCGGGGGCCTGCTGTCGCTGTCCGGCTCGCTGATGGCGGGCGTGCCGTCCTTCGTGCTGGCCCTGCTGCTGGTTCCTGTTCCACACCCTGTGGAACGTGCTGCCCTACGGCGACACCAGCGACGTGACCATCGCCCCCGGCTTCACCCCGAGTACCTGGGCTCGGTCGCCACCCACGCCGTGCTGCCGGTGGCCACCTACGCGCTGCTCGCCTACGGCGGCTGGCTGCTGACCATGAAGTCCAGCGTGGCCTCCGTCCTCGGCGACGACTTCATCCTCGCCGCCGAGCTGCGCGGCATCGCCCCGGCCACCCGGATGCGCTACGTCGGCCGTAACGCCGTGCTGCCGCTGTTCACCACGCTCGCCCTCTCGGTCGGCCACATGTTCGCCGGGTCGGTGCTCATCGAGGACGTCTTCGACTACCCGGGCCTCGGCAACCTGCTGCTGAAGAGCATCGGCAACCGGGACTACCCGCTGATGGGCGGCGCCTTCCTGCTGATCACGGTGACCATCGTGGTCGCGAACATCCTCGCCGAGATGCTGTACTCGGTGATCGACCCCGGGTGAGGCGATGACCGTGACCTTCCTCTCCGGCCCCCGCCGCCCCGCGCCCTCCTCCCGCCGCACCGGACCCTGCGGGTGCTGACCCGGCGCCCGGCCGGGTCGTCGGACTGGGCATCATCACGCTGTTCGCCCTGATGGCCGCCTTCGGGCCACTGCTGTACCCGGGACGATCGCCGTCGACCCGGAAGCCGTCTACGCCCCGCCCAGCGCGAGCACTGGCTCGGCACCGACTTCGCCGGCTCCGACGTGCTCCAGGAGGTGGTGGTCGGCGCCCGCTACGTGCTGCTCACCCGGCGGTCGCGCCCTGGTCGCCGCCGCCGTCGGCACCCTGGTGGCCTGGTCGCGGGCTTCCGGCGCGGGCTCGCGGACTCCGGCCTGATGCGGGACCGACTTCGTCCTCACCCTGCCCGGTCTGCCGCTGCTGATCGTGCTGTCACGCTGTGGAGCTTCACCAGCGCGTTCCAGATGGGCCTGGTGCTGGGCGCCACCGGCTGGGCGGCATCGCCCGCGCGGTGCGCGCACAGACCCTGTCGCTGCGCGAGCGCGGGTTCCTGGAGGCCGCCCGCGGCCTGGGCCTGTCACAACGGCACATCCTGCTGCGCGAGTTGCTGCCGAACATCGCACCCTACGTGGCGATGAACCTGCTGCTGTCGGTGATCGGCTTCATCGGGGCCGAGGTCGCGCTGTTCTTCCTCGGCGTCGTGCCGTTCTCCAGCGAGAACTGGGGAGTGATGCTCAACCAGGCGGTCTTCTCCGGCGGCGTGATGAGCAGCCCGGAGGCACTGACGTACCTGCTGGCGCCGCTGACCTGCATCCTGCTCATCACCCTCGGCATCGTCCTGTTCATGGACGCCGTCGACGAACTGTTCAACCCGAGACTGCGGGAGCGGTCATGACCAATC